>CAZSRN010000001.1:0-43725 GCA_964609115.1 uncultured Veillonellaceae bacterium
CCACCAAGGCTTCGGCCAGCACATTGTCACTCTCAAATCGCAGCGCTACATGTGACCAGCGTGATCTAGTAATGGCGGTGACCAACGAATCCATCCAACTGGTCCCGGTAACAAATATAAAGTCTACTCTTTTTACTGCCATGGTTCCAGCGGAAATCGTCCCAATATCTTCTTGCAAAGTTCTAAACTTAGCGGAGAATCATCATGCTTCATGCCTTTTTTCAATCCCTGCAATGCACGCAGTCCCGGTTCGGTCGTCAATCCCAAATCTTCTGTCAGCTGACTCATCGTTTTGCGGCGGATTTGTTTGAGAACACTATCTGCGTCGGCAGTGTCATCCGTTTTTTCCGCAATGCCCTGAAACATATAAAATTGCGCCAAATTCGTCATCGGATTACCGCAAACTCCCGCTTGGGTAGCCCCCAAAACCTCCGGCAACGCATATTGCATGCTTTTTTCAACAGACCACGTAAGTTCCTCAGTTTCTTTTTGCATGGCGTCCTGTAACGTTCTGGCCGTGCACAACCCGTAGGTCTTAAGCGATCTAATAATCGCATGTTCAACGGTATGAGCCGCCTCCAAACTTACCAGCCCTTTGAGATTTCCGGTCATGCTCACCGCAACATTCCGTTCAACATCCTGTCCGTACAGGGTAACCGGTATGTCGCCCAAACTGCGAAATTCCGTAAAGCCACCCTGCGGTATCCACCCGGCGCCGGAAATAATCGGATAATCGCCGCGCATCATACGAAAGTTTTGTGGTTCCAATCCATCGGCCATGATAAAACCATGATCCGTAAGTAATGTATCCCACCGAGCATGGGTAACTCCCTCAACCATCATCGATAAAAATGAAATCGGCTTGCTGCCAGGCACTTCAAACACTTGACGATGCAAATCAATTACTTTTGCCACCACGCCGATTCGGTAAAGAACTCCGTCTGCAGGCACCAGCGGACAGACGAAAACATTCTCTCCACGTTCAAGTTTTGGCATCTGTCCCGTTTTTCCTTCGAGAAACCCTCCTATGGAGCGACCGCCGCCCGGACGGGGCAATATCCCATTGACCACAGGAATTAAGAAAGTTGGCATTCTCCGTTCCCTTCCATATACTCATCCAAAATGCGGGCAAAATCACACCGCCCAAGCGCTTGATTGAACCGGGTACGCAGTTCGGCTGATTTTGGAAATCCTTTCACATAGGCCGCTGCATGACGGCGCATCTCATTGATTGCAATATGGTTTCCCTTCAACTCAATCAGCATATCCAAATGTCGCAGCAAGGTGGCAGCCCGTTCCGAAAAAGAAGGCGCCAAGGGTAGTGTTCCGTCTTGCATGAATTTTGCAACCTGCCGAAAAATCCATATGTTTCCGTACGCCGCCCGCCCAATCATTACTCCATCGCAATTCGTTTCTTTCAACATCTGCTCTGCATCATGAGCGGTTCGAACATCACCATTGCCAATCACAGGAATTTTGACAGTCTGTTTGACTTGCCGGATAATGTCCCAGTCGGCGTTGCCTCCGTAGAATTGCTCTCTTGTCCGTCCATGCACCGCAATGGCGCTAACCCCTGCTTGTTCTGCAATTTTTGCAATCTCGACCGCATTAATGGAATTCGCATCCCATCCAGCCCGAATTTTCACCGTTACCGGTATATCGACAGCATTCACCATTTTATTTAATATCGATGCTGCCAGATCCGGAGAACGCAACAGGGCTGACCCTTCCCCATTTCTTACAATTTTATGAGTAGGACAGCCCATATTAAAATCAATAATATCCGCGCCGCTTTCCGCAACCCTGCGGGCAGCTTCCGCCAATTCCGACGGAACTGAACCAAACAGTTGAATAGCCGTTGGTCGCTCTCTGGGGTCGATTCGAATCAGCTCTTTTGTTCGGCAATTTTCATACAACAGCCCTTTGGCGCTTACCATTTCCGAAACAACCAATCCGCAACCCATTTCTTTTGCCAGCAAACGAAAAGCTAAATCCGTCACCCCAGCCATAGGCGCTAAAATTGTTGGAACATCCAGCCTCACCTTACCGATTGCGTTCATAGATGATACGGAGTCCCTCCAGTGTAATAAATGGCTCAACCACATCAATTGTAGAAGATTCCTGCGCGATAAGATTCGCCAGTCCGCCAGTGGCAATGACTTTTGCTTCAGCTCCCAACTCCTGTTTCATACGCCGGACCATCTCATCCACTTGGCCTACAAAGCCTATAATAATTCCTGCCTGCATGCTGGCAACCGTATTGCGGCAGATAACGGTTTTCGGCATCACCAATTCAATGCGAGGCAATTTTGCCGCCCTTTGAAATAATGCTTCCGTCGAGATTCCGATCCCCGGAGCAATCGCGCCGCCAAGATAATCTCCATTCTCTGCGACGGCGCAAAAGGTGGTGGCTGTCCCAAAATCAACCAGGATCAGCGGGCCGCCATACTTCTCATATCCGCCAATCGCATTGACAATGCGGTCAGCGCCAACTTCCCGGGGATTTTCATAGTGAATACGAACACCGGTCTTGATCCCAGGCCCCACAATAAGAGGCTCTCCGCCAAAATATCGAACGCACATTCTTTGTAACGGCACAATAAGAGGCGGAACCACTGATGAAATAATCACTGCATTAATTTGCTTCATATCCACTTTCATGTGCTGAAACAAATTGTAGATCTGGATTCCATATTCATCGGAAGTCCGCTGGCGGTCCGTTGAAATCCTCCAGTGGCAAAGCAGTTCTTTTTCGCGGTATATCCCCAGCACAATATTTGTATTACCGACGTCTATTACAAATAGCATGTTAGCTCCACCTTCATCCCTTCATGTATAAATCCGCGAATCACCTATCGATGATACTGGGTTTATTTTTCAGCCTTCTGTTATCGGACGAATCGAAACATCACCAGCGACCACGCGTTCTATTCCATGTTCTGTCTCGACTAGCAACGCTCCATCTTCATCAATATCGACAGCTTTGCCAGTAAATGACTTATCCGGCGCCAGCACGTTAACCCTATGTCCGAGCGTGATCGAATCCTGACGCCAATCATCAAGAATTGTCGCCAATCCCTCAGCCTTCACACGCAGATATATTTCTTCCAGTCTCTCCAAAATTTTAATGAATAAATCGAGCCGGGAAAATTCGGTACCGGCTTCAATGGAAATCGAAGTAGCAATATCCTGTAATTCTGGAGGAATCTCCGTCACGTCGATATTCACATTAATCCCCATACCTATCACAATATGGTTGATCGCATCCATTTCAGCGCTCATTTCCGTCAGTATCCCAACGAGTTTCCGTCCATTGCACAGGATATCATTGGGCCATTTTATGCCGCAAGGAATTCCTGTAACATCGCGAATGGCGCGATTCAGCGCCACGGCAGCCATCAACGTGCATTTGGGAGCTTCCTGAGGCGGGAAAGGTGGACGAAGAACCACCGAAAACCAAATTCCCTTTGCCGCAGGAGAAAACCATCCGCGCGACAACCGCCCCCGTCCTCCCTGTTGGGTTTCTGTAATAATCAGAGTCCCTTCTGCGCAACCGGCAATCGCTCTTTTTTTCCCTTCATCATTTGTTGAATCGAGGCTGGAAAAATAGTAAATTTCATTGCCGAGAATTTTCGTCGTCAAACGGGGGCAAACTTCTTCTGGTCGCAATAAATCAGGCAAGCACCTCAGACGATGTCCCTGACTTACAGTAGATTCAATATCATAGCCTTCTTCCCGCAATTTCTGGATCTGCTTGCTGACAGCAGTCCTTGAAATAGCAAGCTGTCTGCCGAGTTCTTCGCCAGACACGAATTGTCCGATGTGGCTGCGAAGCATTGCCAAAATAGCGTTGCGAGTCATAGCTTTCTCTCCCCGTACATTAGATTACTGTGCTAGTTACTTCTTGATTTCTCCGTGTTTTTCCTCGTTTTTCAGCTCAGTAATTTGATTCGCATCATTGAGAAAAGCTACAGTAGGCTTCCAGTCTTTTGCCTCACGATCATCCATTACTGCATAAGTTATGATGATCACTTTATCGCCCGGTTGAACCAATCGGGCGGCGGCGCCATTGAGACAGATAATTCCAGAACCACGCGGGCCGGGAATCGCATAAGTTTCCAAACGTTCTCCATTGTTGATGTCAACTACTTGAACTTTTTCATTGATCAGAATATCCGCAGCGTCCATAAGATTCTCATCGATCGTAATGCTACCGACATAATCCAGACAGGCTTGCGTCACCGTTGCCCGATGTATTTTGGATTTGAATAACGTTCGCAACATACTACTTCCCCTCCCAGAGCAAATTATCAATCAATCGGGTATTGCCAAACCGGACAGCCAACGCAATCAAAGCGGTGCCGGAAATTCGTTCCACCGGTTCAAGATTCAACGAATCTACAATCGCAATATAATCAATGACGGCCAAAGGTTCCTGTTCAATCTGTTCTCGTATAGCCGATAAAATCACTTTTGAATCAACTTTCCCCTCCGTCAGCAACTGCCTGGCATTGTCCAGTGATCTCGACAATACAACCGAAGCTTTTCGTTCAGCCGTCGTCAAAAATTGATTGCGGGAAGACAATGCCAATCCATCCTCTTCTCGCACGATTGGAACGGCGACAATCTTCACATTCATATTCAGATCTTCTACCATACGACGAATTACGACTACCTGCTGGGCATCCTTCTGTCCAAAATAAGCAACATCAGCTTCGGTGATATTGAAAAGCTTAGTAACAACAGTGGCAACTCCACGGAAATGTCCCGGTCGCGACGCACCGCACAAGGTTGTCGTGATCTTTTCAACATCTACAAACGTTAATGTCTTTCCATTTCCGGCCGGATACATTTCATCAACGAATGGAGCAAACAAGATATCGATTCCCGTCGTTTCAGCCATTTTTCGGTCCCGTTCCAAATCGCGCGGGTATACGGAGTAATCTTCCTTCGGTCCGAACTGCAATGGATTCACAAACAACGTTGCAATCACAAAGCTCTGTTCTTGCCGTGCGCGGCGCATGAGTGTCAAGTGTCCCTCATGCAGGTACCCCATTGTCGGTACCACGCCAATTGTTTTACCGGCGACACGAGCCTCTCGAATTTTTTCCTTCAATTCTCCAATGTGGGAAACTACCTGCATGGAGTAACACCCCTTCTTTTCTTAGCCGGAACAAAACAATGCGCCTTCCCACAAGCAGGAAGGCGCATATCAACCATCAAACATTTGCGTCCCCCGTCTCGGTCGCTCAGGATCCAAGCGGTTTTGGGAAGTCCCTATTGGTTTGTCCAGACCCTTTTCGTGCAGCTCACAGCGGATGCCGCCATAGTTCGCCACAATAGTAGCATTTTACCGAAATCGAGTCAATACAGGGACGCAAGTTTTGTTAATTATTTTTTTGTTTTTCTGCAGTTTTTGCCAAAAATGCCGCCATGTTTCCGACAATATACCGTTCATGACGGCCCTTACCTACGATTTCCTTCGTGTCAGATGCCACAATGTCGAAAATCAATTTCTTCCCGGCGATTTCGACAAGTTCAGCCTGCGCAGTCACAACCATTCCAACAGGAGTAGCCGCCAAATGGCTCATCTCCATTTTTGTACCTACACTGCCTTCACCTGGCATCAACGTGGAGCGGATGGCGTCAATCGCAGCCTGTTCCATCAGGGCCACCAACATGGGCGTTGCGTAAACCTTCGCGCCAACATTTCCAAAAGCCTCCGCCGTATTTAACTCTGAAACCAGTGTCGTTGCCTCGCCAGTCAGTCCCGGCTTCAAGCCTTCAGGCATTTCCGCCACTTGTCTCAGGTACGTTATAAACAACTTTTGAGCTTACTTCCGCATCCGGAGGAATCGCAATGCCCGCCGGTTCACTCACCGATTCGGACGGTTCTTCGTCCACCGGTTTCTCACTGATCCGTCCTTCGTTCATCAGTTGCTCCAACTCAGAAGCCTCAAGCGTTTCCTTCTCAATCAAGGCCGTCGCAATCAAGTGCAGTTTATCCATGTGTTCCTTGAGCATCGCTTCGGTCTTTTCGTAAGCATCTTCGATTAACCGTCGAACTTCCTTGTCAATCGAGTATGCAACTTCTTCGCTATAATTACGGTCTCGGGCAATATCACGGCCAAGGAAAACCTGAGCATCCTGCCGCCGTCCAAAAGTAATCGGCCCCAGCACTTCGCTCATGCCAAACTCGCAAATCATCTTGCGAGTCAATTCCGTCGCACGCTCCAAATCGTTTTGCGCTCCAGTCGAAATTTCTTCCAAAACCAATGACTCGGCGACGCGCCCGCCCAGCAGCGTACGCAGCTGATCCTTCAATTCGGAACGGGTTGCATAGTTACGTTCCTCTTTGGGCAACATTAACGTATACCCGCCGGCCCTGCCCCGTGGAATAATGGATACTTTATGAACAGGGTCAGCATTCGGCATCAGCATGCCGATCAACGCATGTCCCGCTTCATGATACGCGGTAAGTTTCTTGTCTTTTTCGCTAATAACTTTACTCTTGCGTTCCGGCCCCGCTACGACCCGCTCAATTGATTCTTCAAGCTCATTCATCCCAATGCGCTTTTTGTTGCGCCGCGCGGATAGCAAAGCAGCTTCATTGACCAAATTGCTAAGATCCGCTCCCGTAAAGCCAGGGGTACGGCGTGCCAGCACTTCCAGATCGGCTTCCTTATCGACCGGTTTTCCTTTTGTATGAACTTTGAGAATATCCTGGCGTCCTTTGACGTCCGGCTTATCGACAACAATATGTCGATCGAATCGCCCCGGTCTCAGCAAGGCAGGATCCAAAATATCCGGTCGGTTGGTCGCGGCAATAATGATAATGCCTTCATTGACCCCAAAACCATCCATTTCCACCAACAATTGATTTAAGGTCTGTTCCCGTTCATCATGTCCGCCGCCTAACCCGGCGCCACGTTGACGCCCTACCGCATCGATCTCGTCAATAAAAACAATGCAAGGAGCATTTTTCTTAGCTTGTTCAAACAAATCGCGGACACGGGATGCCCCTACGCCCACAAACATTTCCACAAAATCAGAACCACTAATAGAGAAAAAAGGAACCCCGGCTTCCCCGGCCACAGCTCGCGCCAATAAAGTTTTGCCTGTACCGGGAGGTCCAAATAGCAAAACACCTTTAGGAATACGCGCACCCAAGTCATTGAACTTTTTGGGATGTTTCAGAAACTCGACAACTTCTTCCAGTTCTTCTTTTGCTTCCACAGCGCCCGCCACATCGGCAAAAGTAACTTTGATCTTTTCCTCGTTATGCAGCTTGGCGCGACTTTTACCAAAAGACATAACTTTACTGCCGCCGCCTTGAGTCTGTTGCATAATAAAAAACCAGACCCCAATCAGCAACAGCATCGGCAATAAAGAAGAAAACAACGTCGTCCACCAAGGCGGTTGGGGCGGCTGTTCAGCTTTAATATCAATCTTCTTTTCCCGCAGTGTGTTGATCAGCGTAGGATCATTCGGCGTAACCAGCGTAAATTCCTGGCCGTCCTTTAGCTTGCCACGGATAGTATTATCGACAATCGTAACCCGTTCAACCTTCTGATCCTCAACTTGCTTTAAAAAAGCAGAATATGAAACTTCAGTTTTGGTTGTCGTTTTCGAAGAATAATAGTCGATAATGGAAATTGCGATAATGATAATCAGCAGGTAAAAACCCACATTTCGAAAAAACTTGTTCAATCGGGCCTCCTATTGCCAGCACGATTTGGCTGTCATTGATATGATTCGTAGGTGATAATTATATCATAAAATAAATCAGCAGAAAAGAGTTATTATCCTCGCCTCAATCTCACTTCTTTTCATAAATTTCAGGTTTTAAGACTCCAATGAAAGGAAGGTTACGATATTTCCCAGCATAATCCAGTCCATATCCCACAACAAAATAGTCTGGAATGATAAAGCCGTTGTAATCAACCTGTACATCTACCTTACGCCTGTCCGGTTTGCTAAGTAGCGTACAGATTCTTACGCTTGCCGGTTTACGGGATTTTAGATTCTCGACCAGATAATTCAAAGTCAGCCCGGAATCGATGATATCCTCGACAATCAGGAGATGCCGACCCTGTACCACCTCATCAAGGTCTTTCATAATGCGAACCACTCCACTGGAACTTGTAGACGTTCCATAGCTGCTGGTTGCCATAAAGTCAATATCAATCGGTCTTTTGATCGCTCTGACCAAGTCAGCCATAAAAACAACCGCGCCCCGAAGTACGCCAATCATCAAAATATCCTGCCCCGCATAATCATTGGTGATTTGTTGCCCGAGTTCACGAACGCGCGCTCCAATTTCTTCCGATGTAAAAAGAATTCGTTCTACATCATTCATCATCATCTGTTTCCCCCTGTCAATGAGTAGTATCGGTGTCAACAATTTCTATCACTATATAATCCCGGGTAGTCGCCGACAGTCGAGCCCTTTCAGATCGACGATATCCCGCAACCCATAAAATACCGGCGCTATCACACACAATGGGCACCATTTCACGTTGTTCAGCCGGAATCTTAAGATCAATAAGCACTTTTTTCAGTTTACTGGATCCGGAAGCACCCAATAGATGGAGCCTGTCGCCCGGAAGTCTCCGTCGTACCGTCAACGGCAAACTTAGCGCCTCGCGATCAAAAGCAACTCGAGTAGGACCAAGACGTTCGGAAAAAGGGAGCGGGTCTGCGCAGACTTTGCATCGCAATACAACCCCAAACTCCGTCAACCTTGTTTCGCCCGGGCAAGAGAGCGTTATACCCTGTGCATTGTTGCCCCGAAATTTCTTGTCCACCGATTGGGACCCGCTCCGTGTCCATTCCACAAATAAATCTTGATACGATTTGCGGGCCTGACATTTTCCCGGCAAATCAATTCTGCGAGAGCCCTCTGCCTGCAAAAACAGCGTTCTGACCTGTTCCACGTGGGTAAAAGAAATACCGAAGGCTTCCCCCCGCAATTTCTCCAGCAAATTCAGTATGAGCGTCCTCTGTACAGCAACATGCAACTGTGAGAATACTCCTAAATTCAAATGATATCCGTTTTTCCCGCAAACAGCCCATTCCGGCAGATGTCTTTCCACATGGCTTCGTAAAAAGTCTTGCTCCTCTGCCAAAATATTGGCCGTCCGGCATAATGTATCCGTCACAGCCCCACTAAACCTACGTTTCAAAAAAGGAAGCAATTCGTGACGCACCCTGTTGCGCCGAAATTCAACATCGCTGTTGGAGTCATCCTGCCGGGGTTGCAACCTTTGCTCCCGGCAATAGGTTTCAATCTCAGCGTGCGTCAGACAAAGGAAAGGATGGATAATATGATCTCTCTGCGGACGCATCGCGCCTAAGCCACGTCCCCCGCTGCCACGAACAAGATTCAGCAGCACCGTCTCCGCCTGATCATCCCGGTGATGCCCTGTCGCAACCAACGCCCCTCCGACTTCTTCCGCAATGCGAAAAAGAAAATTGTAACGCAGTCGACGGGCAACCTCTTCAATAGAACCCCCGCAAAACAATGCTTCAGTTCTCACATCCGCATCGCCGCAAAAAAAAGGTAATCCCCGCTCAGTGCAAAAATGGCGCACGAACGCTGCATCCTGTGTGGAAGCTTCGCCTCGAAGGCCATGATCAAAATGAGCAACAAACAAAGAAAAATGCAACTCATGCCGCAACTCATCAAGCATAGCTACAAGCGCCAACGAATCAGGTCCTCCGGAGCATGCAGCCACAATATTACCGTCCTGCGGCAGAAGCGCATATCGTTCCACCCAGGCGCGAACCTTTGCCCGAATCATGCTGTTCTTTCCTCACACCTAGCGTTTTCGCCGTCATCCGGCTTTTCCCTGTGTTTTTTTGCGGGCTTCGCAAAAAAATGGAGCCGAAGGCTCATGCTCATTCATAATATATTCAAATTCATCTTGACGCAAGTAGTATGAAAATATTTTTTCTCAGTGATTATTCAGGCAAAAACAAACCTATCATAACCCGATTTACCCATTTTATGCTCACGGATAGAGGTGTCAATAAACCTTTATAATACATCCACTCCAACGAAAAGATAAAAATGTAACCTATCAACAAATCCTGTACCCAACCCCGCCGCATGCGCGTCATTCCGAGAAGCCGTTCCCGGGACTGTTCCCGAATAGCACTCATTAATTCGATCATCTGCGCAATAGTTGCCGCAGTAATGCGATTGGCGGCGCTGGAGGTTTCCCTCCCCGCATGGGTGCGCCCCGCCTGCTGCATTTTCTTTACGAGTTCTGTTAACGGGCGCAAGTATTGATGATCACGTTCTTCCAACGAAATCAAAGTTGCCAAATCTTCCTTTGATTTATTCCATTTCAAGTATAACGGCAGCATAGTAATTCGCAAGAAAAAATAGGAGAGCAAAATAACACACAAATTATAAGCCTGCGTTAATATCCAGATATGCAGAGCGGTCGCATCTTGCGGCATAAGTTGAAAGGCGCCGCTCAAAACCGGCAAGGTAACATGTACCAGCACAAATGCATAGGCCGCCAGCAGAATCCAGGAAAAGACCACCGCGATACGATTTATCGAGTTCGAATGCATCTCACCGTATGCGCCGGTTAACGATAGTCCAAATCCGGTCTGTAGTTCCGCTGACCGACGGAATGTATACAAAACCACAGTGTTTTTTTGAATCTGAACTCCAATTACGCTGACATTTCCAACCAACGGCGAACGTTTCTCCGGCCATTCAACATATAACCGAATAGTACGCTTGACGCGCAATACAAACCGAAGGGATTCATGCCGCCATGAACCCTTCCATCGCAAAGTTGCATATAATAATTGAATCATTGCAAATTCCATTAACCGCTGAAAATAACCATTGTTGCACTTTCGAACCAACAGTCGGCAAATTTGAAAATCAATAGAAGATACTCGTTGGTCATGCCACAGGTCAACAATAAGAAAATGCACGGCTACTTTCCCTAATAAAGGAACCTGTAGGCACACTTCCACCAGGCTATCACCCGAAGCCTGCAAAGACTCGAACCAGGATTGGTGACACCCCAGCCAATTGTTCTTCTTGAGAATTTCACTAATTTCCGCATCGGAAAATTCATATTCCCCGTGCCGGATACGCTCCAGAATCTTGCGCGCACGGGATGCAGCAACGGTATGGGGCATCGGCGACGTCACCTGGCGTTGTACCGACAAAGTATCCACTGCTCGAACAATTTTATCCAGCGCCCGGCCCCATTTTTTGATCAAATTCATAGGCGCCCCCTAGTCATTCTCTTTCCTTGTTCATTGTACTATGTGAGATAAAAAAGCGGAACAGCCTTTGCTGTTCCGCACCTGTTGCCTGCGTCAAAATTCGCACTGTGCGAGTTGATCCTGAGCCGGCACCTGAATCTTTCTCAGCGTGTTAAGCCGAACCGTACGCTGCCCATTTGAAGGTTGTTTCCCTGAAGTTGCATACGCCAATGCCCCAGGCCCATTAAAAACAATGTCCGGAACACCTTCATCCGAAAGTTTCATGACAATCAAATGTTGTGGGACCTGTTCACTGCGCAATACAACCGTTTCGCCTTGAGCGGGCTTGATTTGGACCAGGATGGACTTATCCCGGGTCCGGGCATTATGAATTTTGCTGGAAGCGGGCAGCAGTTCAAGGTCAAAGCAGTGTGCAGCCAAAACTTCACAGAAGCTTTCAATTTGGTGTCCATCGGGAGTAAAGCTTCTTTTGGGAAAAAGTTTGTCCAATTCAGATGTTACAGAAAAAAATTGACAAATCAACTGGCTGACTTTTGCGCTGGACAATGTTGGCTCAACTCCTTTAACAGGTACGATAAACACTTATAAATTATTTGACATTTATTTCATTTTCCCTCGGGACCATGGTCCTATTTTTTTGAGACTCCAGTCCCTCTCTGTAAAAAAGTTCTTTCGTCCCGTTTTTTCAAACCATCAGTTACGCCTGCCAGAATTGTTGCGATGGGAGCTCCATAACAGTCAGGGGACCACCCCATGCGGCGCCGGTATCCAAAAAAATTTTATGTTCCCGTATCAGCGGCTTTGATATGTCCGTCACATCAGGAATTAATTCATACCGGGCCAGATACTGTATGGGAGTATGACCCGTCACCACGTCTTGCGGTCCCCGATATCCCTGTATATAAGGTTCACGTAACCATATAAGTTCTTGGGGAGACTGTTGTTCAAGCGAAATTCCAGGTCTTATTCCCGCATGAACAAATAAAAATCCCCATTCTTCATGCCACCGGGGCAATGATTGAAAAAAAGCCACATGTTCATCCAGCAAATCAGATTGGTTTCGATAACTGGCAAGAGTGACCTCTCCGCCATTCGCATACCACTGTTCAATTTCTTCCTGCGACAAATGCATATTTTTTCGATCTTTTAATGCCTGTCGCATCATATCTTCATGATTTCCATACAAAGCCACCGCACCCGATTCTACAAGGTGCATTACCATGGATACGGTCCGGTTGGAGTCTGGACCCCTGTCCACATAGTCGCCCAATAAAACCAGGCGATCCTGCTTCGGCTTATATCCCGCCAAGCTCAATACCCGCTTCATTTTTTCCAACTGCCCATGTATATCACCCATAACCAACAATCGTTGGTTTGGTCTACCGGCTTGTTCCATCTTTTCGGACATACATTACCCCTTTTCCGTCATTGAACTGTATGGAACTTCGACATTTCTTCCTTCGGCTCCTGCAAAAAAAGAAAACCTTCAACCCTAATCGGGCTGAAGGTTTTCTTTGGGTTGTCTCTTGTTACAGCGCCGCAGATACGGCGTTAAACTGGGCCAGAACTTGCGGTCCGAGGGCTATGAGACCCGCCATGCCGACTACGGCTACCAGAGCAAGAATCAAACCATACTCGACCATCCCTTGACCTTTTTTGTTTTGGAGAACAAAAGTTAACATCGTGAACATTGTGTAAATCCTCCTCTATTTTTTTATTTGATATGCTGTTTGCTTTCTGAGTTTATTGTAACAAGCTTTATAAAGAGTTCCATCATACGCAAGTCTCAATTACCATGGGAACCGGGTCCCACACTACACGCAAGACCAAAGCTCCATCACTCTGGTGCCTTTTCGCTCTGTTATTATCGTTCCAACCTGCACGCGCCGACTGGTTTCAATCCATTATTCATAATAAAAATCCCCCTGGCTTTTTAAGCCAGGGGGATTTTGCAGGTTTCTTTTGCTGTTTACAGCGCGCCGGTCACTGTATTAAACTGCGCCAAAACCTGCGGCCCGAGAAGCACGAGACCGGCCATGCCGACTACGGCTACCAGAGCAAGAATCAAACCGTACTCGACCATGCCTTGGCCTTTCTTGTTTTGGAGAACCGAAGTAATCATTGCGAACATGATATGAACCCTCCCTCAATTTTTTGTATTTGGTTTACGTTGCTTGCTTTCTGACTTTATTGTAGCAAGCTTCACAGAGGGTTCCATCATACGCAAGTCTCAATTACCATGGGAACAGGGTCCTATACTCCCGCGTGACCGAATGCCTATCAACCCGGTTCGTTCATGATAATACGCATACTCGGGAAATGTTTGCAGCAACAATTTTTCTTCCCGCCGCAGACGCAACATCAAAAATGCGATTTGCGATATGGAAGCAATCAGCATCAGCCAGCTTGGAAACATCAAGACGTCGGCAACTGCCCAAACCATGTAACAAACATACAGCGGATGACGCGAATATTTGTATGGCCCGTTCGCAACCACCGCATGCGCCTCCGGTACAACCGTCAAACAATCTCCAAGACAGAAAAGCGACCATATCACGAATGGATAGGGCAGAACCGAAAGAATAACTCCCAGCCTGCGAAGCTCTGCCATAAATCCTTCACCCACATGAGGCGCCGAAACGAACATAACAATTACGCTAAATCCAAAGGTTGTACCTAATCCGATAATCATTGAAGAAATGCGGGCATCTATTTTCTTTGGTTGCTGTAACAAACTGCGGGTCAAAAAATAAATATCCAAAGCGCTTACAGCAATAATTGGAATTCCCCACAATATATGGTGCAGCGACTGTGAAAGGCGCATCAATGTAAGAAAAATAATTACAACCATAAATAAAGTTACCGAACCGCTGGCCAAAAACCGCAAGTATTGTTGCCGGATTTCATGTGAGTTCATTTTCCAGCCTCCTTTCTCCAACACTTTATAAAAAGACCCCCGACCTTTTGCAGACCGGGGGTATCCACTGGTTAGTTGTTGTTTACAGCGCGCCGGTCACTGTATTGAACTGCGCCAGAACCTGCGGCCCGAGAAGCACGAGACCGGCCATGCCGACTACGGCTACCAGAGCAAGAATCAAACCGTACTCGACCATGCCTTGGCCTTTCTTGTTTTGGAGAACCGAAGTAATCATTGCGAACATGATATGAACCCTCCCTCAATTTTTTGTATTTGGTTTACGTTGCTTGCTTTCTGACTTTATTGTAGCAAGCTCCGCAGAGGGGGCCATCATACGCAAGTCTCATTTGTTTTAGGTATAGCGTCCTATTTTTAGTTCATATCAAAATGTATCAATCAAAAGTCAGCTGCCTGAAGGTACCGAAAGCACGACCTTGGTGCCCCGTCGGGGGGCGGATTTGATTGATAACTTTCCTTCCAGCAATTGTATTCGTTCCTGCATTCCCGTCACTCCATAATGCCCTGCCGGCAGCTCCTCCGACTCCGCATCAAACCCTTTTCCGTCATCTTCTACAACAACCGTCACTCCGGACGGCGCGAATTCGATTCGCACCTTTATGGAAGATGCCTGTGCATGTTTTATAACATTATTCAACGCCTCTTGAACAATCCGAAACATCCCAATTTCAATATGAGGTTCCATTCGTCGCTCTTTGCCGATAACCGCAACCTCAGTAAAAAGACCGTATTGCTCCCGAAAAACGTCCAATATCCCACGGACAGTCGGTACCAAGCCCAGATCGTCCAGCGCCATAGGCCGCAAATCAAAAATAATCTTGCGAATTTCCGCCAAGGTACTGCGAATATGCTCACGCAATGCTTTCAATTCAGTTTTGGCCCGCTCTGCGTCCGTCTCAATCAAACGTTCACAGACTTCTGCGCGGAAAACAATGTTGGCAATCGCCTGCGCCGGGCCATCGTGAATATCGCGGGCAACTCGTCGTCGCTCCTCTTCCTGACTACGGATAATCTGCGCCCCAAGCGCATGCGCATTCTGCAAATTTTCGATTTGGGCAAAGGCTGCGTTCATCTGATTCCCCAGATAATCCAATACCACACCCACTTGTGAAACCAACTGCTCCGCTTTGGAAACCGTTCCGCTCAGCGTGCGCAGCCGTCCTTCCAGATCATCCCTCTGTCTGCGCAAATTCTGTTCCTGCTCCCTGGCTACTGCGACATCAATCTGAATCTTGCGGGCATCGTCATAAGCTTCCCTGATTTCTTCCTCAGTACGGTTTTTAAAATCCCGGCTGACTTCCATCAGATGAATGCGCGCTTTACGTTCGTTTCGTTCCAATTCATCCACTTTATAAATAATCGCGGCGGTTTCATCCTTAACGCGATCAACATCGCGCTTCACATTGTCCAGTTCCTCCCGCGCCATTTCATAAACGTCATAAATCTGCCCACGCCCGTCGTAAATACTGGCAATTGTCTTTTTTATAATTTTATCGAGGGTCTTAACATTCACATCCTGTATCATACTTCAATATCCACGATACGGCGAATGACCAGAATCCCTATTATCTGTCCCACCAGCGCAACTCCCAACATTATTTTTCCGACAGGATGCACAAACAGCACCCGAATATAATCCGGATTCAAGACATAAATGACCACTCCCAAAGCTAATGGCAGCAGACTGACGATGATGCCGGAAATTCGGCCCTGTGCGGTCAGTGTTCGAATTTCACCCCGAATACGCACCCGTTCCCTGATAGTCTTGGCAATATTGTCGAGCACTTCCGAAAGATTCCCTCCCACCTGACGCTGAATCAGCACAGCCGTCAGCACCAGGTCAAGATCGTCCGAATCAATACGCTTCGCCAGATTTCCCAGTGAAGTTTCTATCGTAATCCCTAAATTCATTTCTTTGACGGTCCGGGCAAATTCAGTGGAAATTGGCGGACGCATCTCCTGCGCAACCATATCCGCCGCCTGCATGAAGCTATACCCTGTCCGCAGCGAATTGGCAATCAGAATTAGCGCATCGCCCAATTGTCCATTGAAAGCCTTCATCCGTTTGGCAGTCCTGATGTTCACCAATAAAAACGGTATTGAAAAACCAACGATAGCGCCGACGATTCCCAATAGCACGGAGCCGCCGCCTATCAGCAGCAGCAGAATTGCCAGTAAAAGAGCCGATCCGCCGCACAGCGCAAGAAACTCGCCGCTCCGGATTGGCAGACCGGCTCTGAGCATGCGATGCTCCAACGAAAGGGTCCATCGGGGAGATTCCAGATAGCGCCCAATATTGCGCAGCAATCCGCGCACTCCGGTGGCCTCGCCTCCCTGATAAGGGAAAGACGACGGTTCGGAAGTCAGATCAGCCCCCTGAACAACCTGATCCAATCGTCTGCCTACAACACGTTTCTCGGCCGTTGCCAGCTGATAGACCAGCATAATGATTGTGCTTAGTGTTAAAAATACGCCGATGGATATGAGGAAAATCATAGCACCATCTCTCCTATCGGCCAAAAAGCTTGAAGCGTAAAGAGCGCTTGCCTGCAGTGTTCTCCGCATCCGGTTCCGGCGGAGCCAAAATGGCAGCCAAGGCCAAAATCCGTTGCGTTACCGGGCATTCCGGATTTGTGATGACAAACGGAACCCCTTTGTTGATTGAACTTACAACCGTCTTGGCGTCCGTAGGAATCAATGCCGCAAATGTTTTTTTCAACGTCGATTCCACTTCCCGCGAATCAATGCCGCCTTCTGGAGTTGCCCGGTTCAACACCAACATGATTTTTTTGTCTTCATACCCAAGTGATTGCATGATTTCCAACGCAAGTTTGGTGTTTTTTACCGTTGGCAAATCCAGTGCTGCGACAAGCAGGATAAAATCTGATGCGTCCAGCGCCGCAATCGTTGTTTCACTAAAGGAAGAAGCTGTGTCCACAATAATATAATCATAGGCGCTCCGCAACTGTTTCAATACGGATCCCATGAGAGTTCCCGTTACACTTTCCGCCTGTTCCGGTCGTAGAGGCGCGGCCAATACCTGCAGCTGTTCGCTATAGGGGGTCATGTAGGATGATAAAATTTTATCTTCCAGTTGCCCTTTTTCGGCGCCAACATCCGCAATGGTGCTGCGTGGCAAAACATTTAAAACCAGCGCGGCATCACCAAATTGGATGTCTGCGTCCACAAGTGCAACCTTGGTCGCCGGACGAAATGATAATGCAGCCGCAAGATTAACGGCAATAGTCGTCTTCCCGACCCCGCCTTTGCCTGAAAAAACACTGATCACCCGACCGGGAACTTTGTCGCCGGATTTCTGCGTAAGAACATCCCGGATCTTACGATCGCGATGATAGGCATCCTTCACTGCGTTGATCAGTTCATCGCCGGTAAACGGTTTGGTCAGATAGTTTTTCGCACCGGCCATCATGGCGCGTCGCAAATATTCCTGCTCGCCTTGCACACTCATAATGATAATGGACGTTTCGGGTATCTCCAGACTTAACCGCTCAGTAGCGGCGATTCCATCCATCCCCGGCATATTGATATCCATTAAAATGATGTCCGGGCGCAGTTTCTTAGCCTGAGCCAGCGCTTCTTCCCCGCTGCAGGCCTGCCCTACAGCCTCGATTTCCGGCTGAAACTCCATTAGTTTTTCTATATTTTCCCGGGTCGTTGCTACGTCATCAACGATTAGGACTTTGATTTTTTCGCTCATCCGTTTTCACCCCCGCCGGGTTCTGATTCATGTGGTCTTTTAACTCCTGTGACATACTCGGCACTAACGCCTGTGGATCGACGATCATCGGAGTCACGAGAATGATCAGTTCCGTCTCCCCTTTTGTGAAACTTGTGCTGCGAAACAACTGGCCAATTACCGGGAGATCTCCCAGCAAGGGAAGTTTTGTCACATCCCGGGTAATATCATTGGAAATCAATCCACCGATCGCCATAGTCTGACCGGACGACAGCGCAATGGAAGTTTCCGCCTTGCGCATTCGGATTGGCGGAATTTTTATGTTGGTTCCCAGTTCAATCTTATTGACCGAATTCCATTCCATGGCACTCACTTCAGCCTTGACTTTGCTGGTTATAATCCCGTCAAGGCTTGCTTCCGGCGTAATCTCCAGCTTGATGCCATAATCTTTCCATTCAATACTGATCTGCCCATTCTGATTACTGACAGGCACGGGAATTTGCCCTCCCACCAGCATGCTTGCCTTATCGCCGCTCAGCGTCACCATGTTCGGCTGTGAAAGCAACTTGGCATACCCATTTTGTATCATCAAGTTGATTTGGGCATTTATCGGAGCGTAATTACCAAAGTTACCAGCCATCGAGGTCGATCCAGTATTGGATTGGCTTTGGCCGACATAAAATATTCCGGGGGATGTTGTGGCAGAATTACTGTAATATTTCAATCCCAGGTCCTGTGTTTTCATTCGGTTAATTTCCACAATTTTTGCTTCGATTTTAATTTGAATCGGCTTGGCAATCTCCAGCAAATTCACTACTTTGTCGCCATACGCGCCTGCAATTTTCTCCGCTCGTAATCGTTGGTACTGATCATTTACAGTCCCTTCCAAAATCACTGTTTTATTAACTTTCACAACACGAATATCCGGGTACCCGAGAATGCGTTTGATTTCGTTGGCGATTGCCGGATCGTTGGCCGCTACTTCCACCTGATAAGATTGCTTCCCCATGTTCGACCACACAATCAAGGTAGTCGTGCCGGTTTGCTTGCCCACAAGAATCAGTTCCGAGCTGGAAACGACAACAACATCCGCTACGTCAGGATTGGCAATCGCTGCTCGTTGCAAGCCGTACATCGTTATCGTCCTGGATTGGCCCGCGCCCACCGTCATCTTGGTTGGCGCTTCCGCCGCCACAACACCCACAGGCGATAGAACGATGAAAAAACATAGCAGGATTCCAGACAACAGTAATTTTCTCATGTTCCCATCACCCCTTTTACTCAATTTTCGTCCCTCGAATCACCATAACACCAGGTACTCCCTTGGATGCGTCTTGAAAAACTCCCGCTGCGGGCGCCGGGACTGCAGGTGAAGCCGGTTGTTCTTTTCCTGTTTGTACAGGTGATTTTTGGATTCCAACAATGTCGGTTGGTGTAACCGGCTGTACCGCTGCCACTCCTGTTTCCGGCAGAAATGGGCGCAACGTCAACCTTAATTTCCCCTTTTCCTCCGCCAAGGTCACTTTTGTCGCTTCCTCAGGCGAGACTGCCAGTGTCACGGTTGATAGTTTAACCACCCCGGCATCTTTGGCTGCATCTTTTTTCCCATCCCGTTCCTGAGGCACTTCGCTTTCACGATTCACGGCCAACACCGGTACATTTTGCAACAAAATCTGGCTGACATTCCCGCCGGCCACCTGTTGATCAAAGGTCACAATAGCGTCAACGGAATCCCCTGCCTTTAGAAGGCCGGATACTCCCGTTACATCAGAAACCGCAATCGTTAATGCCCGCTTACCGGCAGGAATTACTCCTGTAAACCCCGCTTGCTTGCCTGCCGTAAGCAGCCGGCGTTCCAACACCTGTTCTCCCCCCACGATGGCTTCCCGTGTCATTATCCCCAAAACCTTTGATAAATCCCGTACCGCGCCGCTTTGTATATAGTCGGCCGGCATCTGCGATTCTTGAACCATGTCGGAAGTGATTTTCGTCTTCGGGGGAATATCAACCTTGGCCGTAATAACAGTTGCCAACTCTGAAGGTGGCGGCTGTTGAGCGCTCTCCCGCAAAAAATTAAAAACAAGGACTGCTGTAATCAGGCTTAATGCCAATGCGATTCCCAACAGTCCCTTGCTTGACAACTTTGCCACCGGGTCTCCCTCCTTCACGCCACATTCGTGGTTTCATTGTACAGGAGCCTCGACTAAACCTCAATAGAACAGTCATTCAAGCGATGCAACTTCAGTCTCATTTTTTATAGGACCCGTGTCCCTTTTTTAGTTACACGTCACAACCACTTTTTAGTGCGAAAATATCGCAGCATGCCCAATGTAACCAGTCCCATAACGGTCCAAACGGCAAAATAACCATACTTCCACTTTAGTTCCGGCATATATTCAAAATTCATGCCATATACGCCGGCAATAAATGTTAACGGAATGAACAGTGTCGAAATGATCGTTAACACTTTCATTACTTCATTCAATCGGTAACTGATGCTCGACAGGTAAATGTCCAGCATGCCGGAAATCAAGTCTCTATAAGTTTCTACAGTATCGATGACCTGAATAATATGATCGTAAGCGTCCCTCAGATAGGGGCCCGTCTCAGCGGAACAAAAGCGTGAGCTACAGCGTTCAAAGGTCCCGATAATCTCCCGAACCGGCCAAACTGCTTTATGCAAGTACATCATCTGCCGTTTGAACGCATGAATCTGCCGCAACAACGGGGGTCCCGGCTGCCTAACCAACTCTTCATCAAGAAACTCTATCGCGTCTCCCAAGTCCTCCAGCACCACAAAGAACTGATCCACCATTACATCCAGCAATGCATAAGCCAGGTAGTCGGCTCCCTGAGTCCTCAGCCGTCCTTTCCCGTTCAAAATACGCTCTCTTACAGGAGTAAATAATGACCCGTTACTTTCCGCAAATGATATAACCCAATTTTCGCCAAACAGCAGGCTCACCTGCTCGAATGATATATCCAATTTGTGATTTGTTTTCACAGAAGATTTATGGTGAGGATTTGCAACCGCCGCCTCATGCTGCGCAAACGGAATTCGCGCCACCAAAAACAAGTACTGATCATACTCCTCAAACTTTGGTCGCTGCGTGGTATTCAGAATATCTTCCAACACCAAGGGGTGAATCGAAAATTGCCGTCCAATCTCCTCTATCGCATTCACATCATGAATTCCGTTAATTTCGATCCAAGATATAGTACGTGATGGATGAAACGGCAATAATTTTTCCCATTCATCGAATTCCCGGGTGTTGGCGCCAGTCGCGTCAAAGTCTGTCTGGCGGACCCGGATTTTTTCCGAATAAACCGCTCCGACATGTGTCAGCGTTCCCGGCGGAAACCCCTTTTTCCCTGCATAAGCAGTT
This sequence comes from uncultured Veillonellaceae bacterium, assembly GCA_964609115.1. Taxonomy (GTDB): domain Bacteria; phylum Bacillota; class Negativicutes; order UBA1444; family UBA1444; genus UBA1444. The sequence goes on from CAZSRN010000001.1 coordinate 21,278, forward strand.
GAGATGCGTTTCAGAGGATCACCCCGTAATTTTATCATTTTGACAAATTCATTCTTATTTTCAGAATTTGACGTTGATGGACAAAAGTCCTTCTCTATTCAGCAGATGCGAGTATTAAAATTCCATAACCCAAAATGCAGAAACTAGCCCGACGTGTGGAAAATTCGACAAAGATAGTATACACTGTGTATAAGATCTTCATCTTAACGTTCCTTAAAATATAATGCAAAGAAGGTTTTTTTCTTGGACATTATCAAAGAATTGTTGAAAAATATTTCTTTGCCCCGCATGATAAAAATTGGTCAAAAATTTGACGCAACCGAAATATCGGATGTGCCTTTTGCATTGCGGCAGCACCTATCTGATTCCGGGCAGCTGGAGCAAATCAAACCTGGAATGCGAATCGCCATTGCGGTGGGTAGCCGGGGAGTGGCGCAAATTCAGTCACTAGTCCGGACTACCGTCGAAGAACTAAAGAAGCGTGGCGCTGAGCCTTTTGTCGTTCCAGCCATGGGGAGTCATGGCGGAGCGACCGGAGAAGGACAAGCCGAGGTATTGGCGCATCTTGGAATCAGCGAAACATCGGTGGGATGTCCTATTGTATCGTCCATGGAAGTAGTGGAAGTTTCACGTCTGAGCAATGGATTACCCGTATATGTGGACAAAAACGCTTATCAGTCCGACGGCATCGTGCCGATCAACCGTATTAAACCTCACACAGCCTTTAGAGGAGCCAATGAAAGCGGACTTGCCAAAATGATTGCGATTGGTCTGGGAAAGCAAAAAGGCGCTGAAACTTGCCATGCCTACGGATTCAAGCACATGGCTGTCCATGTTCCCGCCATGGCCCGCGAAGCGATTGCTCACGCTCCCATTTTATTTGGAATCGGAACAGTAGAGAACGCTTACGATCATGTCGCAAAAATCGCCGTTGTCGGCGCTGACAAATTGATTGAGACGGATAAAGCTTTACTGGTGGAAGCCAAAGCAGCCATGCCGCGAATTGGGTTCTCGCTAATTGACGTATTGATTATTGATGAAATTGGCAAAGATATTTCCGGCGACGGAATGGATCCCAACATTACGGGACGTTATCCTACGCCTTATCCTTCCGGAGGCCCGGAAGTCACAAAAATGGTAGTTCTTGATCTGACGGAAAAAACGAACGGTAATGCCAATGGTGTTGGAACCGCCGATTTTACAACCCGCCGGTTGGTAGAGAAAGCCGATTTTAAAGCCATGTATGCCAATGGCATTACATCAACCGTTGTTAAGCCTACTTCAATCCCGATGACATTGGATTGTGACCGGGACGCTATCCGAGTTGCCGTCAAAACTTCAAATGCCCTGGATCTTGATAAAATCCGTTTGGTACGTATCAAAAACACTTTAAGCCTGGGTGAATTGATGATTTCCGAAGCATTGCTGGATGAAGCCCGCGCCATCTCCAATGTGACCATTTTATCGGATCCATTTGAATTGGAATTTGATGAGCAGGGAAACCTCAAGGAGAAATAATCTATGGATGTTCTTTCCTCTGATGTCAGTACTGCCCGGCGGAACCATAGCCGGGCCATTCTTTTTTTACTTATGGCCGCTCTTTTGTGGAGCACTGGTGGGTTTTTCATCAAATGGGTAGATTGGAACCCGATGGCAATCGCCGGTGGTCGAAGCGCTATCTCCGCCCTTGTTTTTGCTGTAGCATTCCGCAAAGATCTTAAAATCACCGGATCTCCGCTTCAGTTAATTGCGGCTCTGGCTTATGCCCTTACCGTTACTCTTTTCGTTATCGCCAATAAAACAACAACGGCCGCCAATGCCATTTTATTGCAATATACCGCGCCAGTCCATGTAGCGTTGCTTTCGGCCTACTTCCTGAAAGAACATACGAGCCGACGCGACTGGTGGACGATTATTGCCGTCCTTGCCGGTATGGTTCTCTTCTTTTTTGAACAGATGAGCCCCGGCAATTTGATTGGCAATTTTTGTGCGTTGTTCAGCGGCTTTACGTTTGGCCTGTTCATTGTGTTGTTACGCAAGCAACGGAACTCATCCCCGGCTGCTTCGGTCTTTTTGGGGAACGTTTTCACTGCATTGGCCGGTTTGCCGTTTATGTTTGATTCAGGACCTAGCCCCACCGGTTGGATCGGGCTTGTGTTTCTCGGTATTTTTCAGCTCGGGCTGGCCTATGTTTTTTACACTTGGGCCATTTCACACGTTACCGCAATGGAAGCCGTATTGATTCCATTGATTGAACCGGTTCTCAACCCGATCTGGGTTTTCGCTTTACTGGGGGAAGTTCCCGCCGGGACCTCTTTGGCTGGCGGTCTGGTGATTATTGGTGCAGTAACTGCAAGACAACTCATGGGAGCACGAAAATGATCAAAACTCTTGTTATGCTTTTTAAAAACCGCCAGTTTCAAAGCATTGCCTGCATCCAGGTTTTCAACGTATTCGGCGCTAATTTGATCGCGCCGGTGTTGCCGCTCTACCTTTCGCTGCAAGGGATGTCAGCTTCCCGGATTGGTTTGGTTATGGGAATTATGGCGATTGGAGCGCTGGTTATGCGCCCTTGGGCCGGTCGAAGCATCGACCAGCGAGGCAGCCGACCGGTAATTCTATTTGGCCAGGTTCTATTGGGCGCTTGCTTTTCTGCATTTCTCTGGTTTACTAGCTTTTGGCTGCTTTTGCTTGTGCGTTTCGTGCAGGGAGCCGCTCAATCCTTTTATTCCACAGCCGCCGTCACTTTTGCCAGCAGTGTTGAATCTCCGCAGAATACCGCCAGCGCTATTTCGATGTACACCGTTTTTACCATGATAGGATTGGGCAGTGCTACAAGCCTGGCCCCTCTCTTTTTTCACGAAATCGGCTTCACTCGTTTGGTCGCGCTAAGTTTACTGGCTATGGGGATCGCCATCTTTTTCGCCTTATTTCGTGCTCGTCCTATCGCACCTATTCGAGATTCCGAAGTATTGCCTTTTTCTTCCGTATTGCATTTGAAAGCGGTCTGGGCGCCAACGGTCTGCCTTTTTGCTTCCAACTTTGTGTTCAGCACATTGTTCACCTTTGTGCCGCTTTACGCTATTTCGGTTTCGCTTCAGAATTATTCGGTTTTTTACATTTTTTTCGCCATTGCGGTCATTGCAACCCGCCTGGGAGTTCAACACCTCACGCAAACCTATCGGGCTGAAACGGTTGCTACTGTTGCCAGTTTGATGAATGTCGGCAGTGCTTTGGTTATCGCGATTTATCCTTCCGCTTTTACCTTCGCCGTTTCCGGTGTATTAATCGGCCTTGGCTTTGGCGTAATTTTCCCCGCCCTTACCGTATATGTCGTTCAACGGATTTCTCCCTCCATCAAGGGAACCGGCTTGTCCATTCTGACCGCTTCCGGAGATGTCGGCAACGCACTCGGCGCTGCTATTTTGGGAATTGTTGCTGAACAGTTCGGTTTCCGCTGGGTCTTTATCCTCTCTGCCCTTGTCGTATTGATATGCGCCCGTTACTTCTATGTCACACTGGTAGTCCATGCAGAAAAAGACATAGCGAAGTAAGAAATCAGGCGCGAAAAACGAAAAGCACTTCCAAAATTTTTCTATGAAAACAGGGGCTGTCTCGGACTAGGCTTTTTAACCTAAACGAGATAGCCCCTACCTTTTTTACGTGAGAGTTACTTGCGACATGTTCGTTTATTTTTTGCCCCATTCAGTATGAAACGTACCGGGGCGATCTATTCGTTCATAAGTATGAGCGCCAAAATAATCGCGCTGGGCCTGAATCAGATTAGCGGGCAATACTGCCTGCCGATAGCTGTCATAATAATCCAGCGAGGCATTGAATGCAGGCGTGGGGATCCCAAAATCGCGGCAAGTCTTCAGAACCGACCGCCAGGAATCTTGCACCTCAGCCAGCACGGATGCAAAGAACGGGTCAAGCATAAGATTGTCCAACGTCGGGTTATTGGCAAACGCATCTCGGATTTTATCCAGGAAGCGCGCCCTGATGATGCACCCGCCCCGCCACAGCAATGCAATCTCGCCAAACTGTAGATTCCAGCCATATTCTTTGCTGGCGGCCGCCAGCAAACCAAATCCCTGTGCATAGGAACAGATTTTTGAAGCGTACAGCGCATCATGAACCGTCTGAATCAATTGTTCCCGATCTCCGTTCCAATGACCCTGAGGCCCTTTCAACACCGCTGCCGCTTTGACCCGTTCCGGCTTGATCGCCGACATGCACCGTGCAAACACGGCTTCTGTGATAGCCGGCGTTGGTATGCCTAAATCCAGAGCGCTCTGCGAAGTCCACTTTCCGGTTCCCTTCTGCCCCGCTTTATCGAGAATCATCTCCACCAACGGGCGACCTGTTTCAGGGTCTATTACCCCCAGAATGTCCCGCGTTATCTCAATCAGATAAGAGTCCAGCGGACCGGCGTTCCAACGGTAAAATACGTCATGCAATTCAGTTGCCGTAAGTCCGCCCGCCTGCCTAAGAATATAATAAGCTTCAGCAATGAGCTGCATATCCGAATACTCGATCCCGTTGTGAACCATTTTGACATAATGGCCTGCGCCATCAGTCCCGACAAAAGTGCAGCAGGGACCGTCCGCCACCTGGGCAGCTATCTTTGTAAACAACGGTGCAAGTTCCTTATATGCGTCCAGGTCTCCGCCCGGCATCAAGCTTGGCCCTTTCAGCGCGCCTTCTTCGCCGCCGGATACCCCGGTGCCGATGAAGCGGATGCCTTTGGCCGCCAACGTCTTGAACCGCCGCCGAGTATCTTCGAAGAAGGAATTGCCTCCGTCGATAATAATATCTCCAGCTTCCAAGCACGGCAAAATCTGATCAATCATGTCGTCCACCGGTTTACCGGCTTTGACCATCAGCATCACCCTTCGCGGCTTCGCCAAGGACGCAGCCAACTCTTCCAGAGAATGGGTCCCTTTGATGGGCAACCCTGCTGCCGCTCCGGCAATGAACTCATCAACTCTGGCTGTAGTTCGGTTGAATACGGCCACCTGAAATCCCTTGCCGGCCATGTTCAATACTAAATTTTCCCCCATAACGGCAAGTCCTATCAACCCGATATCACACAGTGGTTTCAATTGTTTTCCCTCCTCAGTTATCAAACTTTTCATCATTTGACATCAGTTACTGCAAGGTGAAAAGTCGATCAATCAGTGCTGAAAATTTTTTCCGGATTCATAATTCCATTAGGGTCCAATGCTTTTTTAATCGCTTTCATCATTTTTAGCTCCACTGGATTACAATATTTTTTCATCAAGGCCAGCCGTTTATGACCGATGCCATGTTCACCGGACAATTTTCCCCCAACCGAATAGATAAACGCATAAAGTTCATCCTGAAGCACAGGCAATTGCTCATTCCAACGCTCCAAAGGAATGTCTTCCTTCAAAATATCCGCATGAATATTGCCGTCTGCCGCATGAGCCGCAACATGAATCGTCATCCCATATTTTGTTCCCAGTTCGGACAGTTTCTTTATAACATCCGGAATGCGGGACATCGGAACCACCGTGTCTTCTGCGGAAAAAATCAGACTGCGGGCGCGATTGGCTTCGCCAAAACATTTTCTCGCTTTCCATATTTTCGCCGAATCAGCCACCAGCACTTCCAAAGCCCCATTGGAAGTACAAAGTTCATCCATCATGACGCACTGGTCCTCCAGCACCTCTTCATTGTCGCCATCGATCGAAACAATAATGTAGCACCCTTTGTCACTGTGGGGCAGCTTTTCCCGCAAGAAGTCTTCACAAGCATGAATTCCCTTGTTATCCATAAATTCGACGCAAACCGGGCTAATCGGCGACTGCATGATTTTTGCGACAATATTGATTGCCGTTTCCGGACTCGGAAATACCGCCAGCAAATCCATCACATGCTGCAACCGCGGCATCAGTTTCAAGTACACTTTCGTGACCACTCCCAAGGTTCCTTCTGATCCTATAATGAGTTGCGTCAAGCAATAGCCGGTGGAATCTTTTTTCAGCTTTCCGCCCAACATCACAATTTCGCCTTCAGGAGTTACGAGTTCCAATCCAACGACCTGTTGCCGGGTCGTTCCATATTTTACCGCCTTTAATCCGCCGGCATTGGTGGCAACATTGCCGCCGATAAAGGAACTATCCGAACTGCTGGGTTCGCCTGCATACAGATATCCCTTGTCAGATGCAATTTTTTGTACGTCGACCGTTCTTACGCCCGGTTCCACAACAAGTACCATATTCTGTTCATCGATTTCAATCACGCGGTTCATCCGCTCCGTCGACAATACGATTCCGCCTGTAAAAGCAACAGCTGCGCATGCGTATCCTGTTCCCGCCCCCCGCGGTACGACCGGAATCATTCGCCGATTCGCCAGTTTGAGAAGGTCAGCGACTTGCTCCGTGTTCTCGGGAAAAACGACGGCTTCGGGATACTGAACATACTTTTCGCCGGTCACTTCATCATGCGAATAAGGTTCCAGTTTATCTCTATCCACCCACACATATTTCTCGCCGACGATGCGTTTCAAATCAGCGATTGCTGCTTCATCCAGCTTATTCAACTTGCTCATTTGCACTGTTCCTCACAAAACATCCAAACGCATCCCTCGTGATTCGTTCCGACATGTTCGCCATTTTTCAGAACCAGGCTGTCGGCAGATTATCTTTGAATACGCGCCGATCCGCCACCGGCGAAAGCCCGAACCTGGTCAACCGTACTCATTGTCGTGTCGCCGGGGAATGTTGTCAGTAAAGCACCATGCGCCCATCCCAGACGCAAAGCAGCTTCCGGTGTTTCTCCCGTCAGAAGTCCATAGAATAGGCCGGAAGCGAACCCATCTCCGCCGCCTACCCGATCATAGACATCCAATTCTGCCGTAGGCGCGGTATAAGTCTTGCCGTTCATCCATGCCACGGCGCTCCAGCTGTGACGATTTGTGGAATGCACTTCACGCAGCGTTGTCGCAACAATTTTAATCTGAGGAAGTTTGCCTGTCACTTTGTCAATCATGCTGAAAAAAGCGCTTGGATCCAACTTCGACTTAGCGGCCACTTCAGGGCCGGGAATTCCAAGACCCATCTGGAGGTCTTCTTCATTGCCTACCAAAACATCCACGTTCTTCAAAATGCGCCCCAATACTTCGACGGCGCGTTTGGGTCCCCCGACAATATTCCAGAGCTTGGCCCGATAATTCAAGTCAAATGAAACAATAGCTCCAGCCGCTTTTGCAGCTTCCATTCCTTCAATAATCACTTCAGGCGTTGTTTCAGACAGCGCGGCGAAAATTCCGCCGCTGTGAAACCAACGAACCCCGCCGGCAAAAATGCTTTTCCAGTCAAAATCCCCTGGTTTGAGCAATCCCCCGGCTTCATTCGCCCGATTATAAAATACGACAGGGGGTCGGACGCCCTGGCCGCGATCACTATATACCGTCGCCATATTGGGGCCGTTGACTCCGTTATGCTTGAAGTGTTTATAAAAAGGCTCTACTCCCATAGCCCGTACACGTTCGGCAATCAAATCACCGACCGGATAATCTACTATGGCTGTCGCAACACCGGTTTTTAATCCGAAACAGTCCGCCAGATTAGCAGCGCAGTTGAACTCGCCCCCGCTGACATGAATTTTACATTCTGTTGCTTTGTGGAATGGGACAACCCCGGTATCTAGACGATGAACCAACGCGCCGACGGATAAAAAATCCAATGCGCCTCCGGAACGAATATTCAAGCCTATAGTACTCATGATTTCCCTCCTCTGATTTGTTTTTCACCCCATAGGATGGCCAAAGCCTATCCGACGGCTTCCAGCCAGGCTCCTTGCGCCACTTCTTCCCACACCACTGTACGGGCTTTGGAAAAGCCATTGAAAGTAGTGGCGGACGCCGAACTGTAAGAACCAATGTCAGGTACTAAAATCAGATCGTCCACATCCAGACGCACAGTTTCTTTTTCGCGGAAAATCACGTCAAAAGAATCACAGCTGGGTCCTGCAAACGTAGCCGATAGTAGCGGTCCTTCCTTGAAGGTCAGCAGTTCAAAATCCCAATGATCAAAAATTACGCCGGAAAAAGTGCCATAAATCCCTTCATCAAGAAAATACCAATCCTGATTATCGCGGTGCTGCCGACCGATAACCCGGGTAATCAGTTTGACCGAAGTGCCGCAAATAAAGCGACCGGGTTCGGCCCAAATTTCCACATCGGGAAAATATTGATCCAGGCCTGCGCTGATTGCCAGCAGCATCTTTTGAATATCAATTTTTGCGCTTCCGGGAGCCCGAATCGGAAATCCGCCGCCGATATCCAGCACCCGCAAATTGATTCCCATAACGGCTGCTTCGTCAAACAATTTCCGGCAAGTCTGCAGCGCATTGAGATACGCCTGCGGTTGCGATGTCTGGCTCCCAACATGAAAGGCCAAGCCAACCACATCCAATCCGCAGTCCCGCGCTTTGCCCAACAAACGAATTACGTCTGTCGGCTCTGCGCCAAATTTTTTGTTCAAATCAATTAACGCTTCCGGATTCTGCATACGAACCCGAACTAAAATTCCAGCACCCGGTGCAACACGAGCCATTTTTTCTATTTCCGGTTCGCTATCCACCATATAATTCGATATCCCCGCCTGACGGGCAATTTCAATGCCATGGATCGGCTTGATGGGATTGGCATATACCATCTGTCTGGCGTCAATGCCCATCTCGTTCAGCTGAAGAATCTCACCGTCGGAGGCAACATCGAAACAAGACCCCAGGTCTTTCAGCGTACGGAGAAGCCTTTCGTCCGGATTGGCCTTGACCGCATAATGAATGCTGACCCGGGGTATGTGTTCTTTCAGATACCGATAATTATTTTTTACCTGTTCGACCGACATCACCAGCAAAGGCGTCCCATACTCGTCCGCCAGTCGCTTCACATCGGTCTGGGATAGATGAAATTCCTTTTGCATATCCACTCCCCTTTTACCCTTTGTTTTCGCGGGAAAAACCCGATTTGATTGTACCATATACCCGGAAAACTGCAAGAATAATTTTATGAAATATAAAAAACAAGGGCTGCCTTTTTCAAAGCGGCCCTTCTTGATGCCCAATTCATGAGTCTGTGAGAAGCCAATTTACTTTCTAACCGTGCCTGGAGCAACATACGTTCCCACACGCACAATCCGGTCAGAGCCGTCAAAATCGTCCGTGGAAATATTCTCGCGGTTGATCTCCCGCGTCCCATGTAAACGAATTCGCTTCACAGTAACAACGAATCCATGACGGCCGGCTGATTCGACAACTTCCTGACCCAGCGGCAGCTGCGGGTCCTGCATCATAATCGTTTTGGGAACGTGAACGATCTTTTCGACAGACTCGATACGAATAGCCGGAGCGCCTTGTTCCCGCTTGCCGTAAATACGAACTTCCAGATTGCCGGCATCCGCCACGCTCCAGAAATACACCGCATGACTTGTCACATTTTTCAACTTGAGGTCAATCTGACCGTCCGCTACCGTAGCATCCTGCCCCAATGGCACATACGAAGGCGGATCATAATGGGCGCTCCGCTCGATTACCGCAAAATCCGCCAATAGCGCCGCATTATATAGCGTGGTGGAAACCTGGCACACACCGCCGCCCCAATCCATTACGACTCCCGCGCTGGAAAGAGTTGGCGCAGGTTTATATCCCTGTTCCTCTGTTCGCAATCCAACCCTGTCGTTAAACGAAAAAACTTCACCTCGCCGTAGCAGAGTTCCCGTTAATTTTTCCGCTGCAATTTGAATATTACGCGAGCGGTTTTCGTCCGCCGCATTATAAGTGGTGGAAAAAGCTGACAAAAGGCTGTCGATTCCCTGTAAATCTTTGGCTCGGATTTTGGCCGGCATTTCCGCCACTACCAACGAAACAACAGTGGCATCTCCCGTTTCAATCGCCTGTGACAATTTCTGCACCGAAAGCATACGATCAGTTTTTCGTCCCGTTTGGTCTGCGCTGATCTTCACTCCGGCTGCAGATTCGGTTATGCCTGCGTCCACCGCGTTTCGATCTATCGCAGCGGCAGCGGCAATCACAATTGTCTTCAACTTCTCATTGTTGGCCTGCAACCCCAACGGTATCACACTTCCGCCATGTGTTGAAAAAAATTGATCTCTCAATCTTTGGAACAAATTTCCGGCGCGCCCCACTTCATAGGCCTGCTGCACCAACGCACCCGCATCCGGTTTTCCGGCAACCGCATCCCAAGCAACATCCCAGTGTTGATCCGCATATTGCAGCCTTGCAATCGGTTTGGACTGTCTGTCCTGTAATGCCGCCGCGACTTTTTTCTCCGCTTCGCCTACCGTCAATCCGCCTACGGAAACCCCCGCAATGCTCAGCCCGCGACACAGCCGATCTGAATAAGCCAGCGCCGCATCTTCGGCTCCCAGCATCACACCGCCAAATATAAAAATGATCAACAAAAAACTGACGAACTTCGTCAAACGCATTTCTTTTCCCCGCAAATAAAGTTGCTTTGACAGACTGAGAATCCCCGCAGCGGCGGGGATTTCAATAATTGTAGACTTCGCAAAGTCAATTTATCGGCAATTATAACCGTAAATTCATCGTGAGTTCAATCATCTTATCTTCTTCGCGAATTCTCTGCAAAACGTCTTCTGTGATTTCACTACCCTGTTCAATGATAATACTACCGTCATTGGCGGAAATTCGTCGATTCACTCTTTTCCCCAGCAGATAGCGGCGTTGCTTTTCTTCAAACAGCTGGGCCGCATCATCCGATTGGGCAGGCGCTGCCGGAGAAATAACCGAAGCTGCTGTCTCATCCGCTGACGCATAAGCATTTACAGGCGCAGTACGGGATACCAATCCCTCCATGGGACGGCCGCCGATCGGCCCTCTTCCGGATGGATCCGCAGAATCACTAATAATCAGCACGTCCTTGCCAAAAGTCACAATCTGTTGAACGGAGATCTGTATTCGTTCACCAATATTTTCTTCTACTTCGCAGGAACTGATCCGTCCGGTTTCATCGATGGTAATTTCAACCACTTTTCCGCCCATATGCCCTGAGCGGGTCAATGTCCGGGTTCCGATGACTTTTACGCCTGCGGACATAAATTGCTCCAGTCGGGAAATCGTTGTAACCGGAATTATAACATTTGTGGTTTCCACAGTTACCGCCGATTCTCCTAACCCAGTGATTGCATTGAAGGGGAGAAGTTTTGCGCCGAGATACCAGGAACCGTCATCAACCACCAACGCCACAACCGCGCCTTGCGCTGCATCAATGACCAAATCCTTCACGGTACCGACCTGCTTCCCTTCGCTGATGCTAATTACCGGCAGCCTGAGAATGTCCGCACTCTTTTTCATCAAAAACCCTCCAAATTACATAATTAAGATTCCATACGGTCGCCCGCAAATAATCTCAGTTTCAGCTCATTCGAATCTGTTATCGGCGTTGGCCAGAAGTTCCGTTAGTTTTTGTTCAAATGCCTGCACCAACTGCCTTTGTTGGCGGATACGCGGCAATTGCAGAATCTCCGTCAATTCCGCCGCTGCTCCGGCATAATCACCCTGACTTTGCAAAGTGCTGACAATCTCCGCCACCACCATGGGCAAAGCATCACTGGTGCTATAGAGGTGTTTAACCAACTGAAATGTTTCCAGCGCACTCGCCTCTCGTTGACGGCTTCTTTGCAGAAAAGCAAAATCCAGTAAATCTTCCAACGAGTCGGATGCCGGTTGTTCAGGTTGCCTATAGTCATCATCATACTCTATCTCAGCAATTTCCGCCATTTGTAGAGCTTCCATTGCGATAATTTCCGGATTTGATTCTTCTTTACCCATCGGTTCACTTGCCAAAAACGCTTCCGGTTCTGCGAATTCTTCCGTAAGTGTCCTTTCCGTCACAGGTTCTTCAAAAATTGATTCGTCCGGCAAAGGTTCACTCGTTTCGACTTCAAGCTCAACCTCGTCTTCATTAGTTTCTTGGGCTTCTTGGAAAAACGATGCTTCAAGCACCGGCAATACAGCTTCCCATTCCAACTCGTTCGCCTTGGGCTGAACCTCGTTGTCGCGCTCCGGTTCAACCGAAACTTGCGCTACTGCATCCATAGATTCCGTTGGCAAAATCAATGAAGACAACGGCGAATCATACGAAAGTTCCCGCTCATCCTCTTTTTCCAACACCGGCATGGTAATGGCTGCAACAACGGGAGTTGCGGCTCCCCGATCATTGCCTACCGGGAATGCAGCTTCTGCGGGCGGCGTCCAGTCAGAGTCCACGTCTGCAAAATGCGCCGAAGAATCTGCAACAGGAATCGGCTGAGAGGCTTGCGTTCTTGCGTCATAAATTGTCGCAAGCCAAGCAAACCCAACTGCGCTGACCAAAGATATTCCTACAGATCCCAAAAAGCCGGCCGAGTGGAAAAACAGTCCAGGCAATACCAAAGAAATCAGCCATGCAAAGCCTACCAATAAAATTAGCAGTCTGCATGACAGATGAATATGAAATACTAATTCGGCCAGTTTATACACACTAAATGTAACTACCGCAATCGCGAGCAATGGAACCAGAAAAAACTCCACCAGGTCCTCCTGCACTGATTTTGCTTTTCAAATATACCTTTGTTTCAGCTTCGACACTTTTTTCATTATTCCTTTTTCTTGCACTAAAATTATGATAATGATAAATTGTGGTAGTTGAAAAGATTAGTATACTTGAAAATACGTCATTAATATTTATTATACAGCATACTGGGGAATATTCCTCGTTGAAAATACCGTTTGCCTCGTAAATTATTCACTTTTGCGGATTTTATTTTATTATAATAACATAATAACAATTTTTGAATATCGACATAGTAAAATCGTCTTTACTTAAATTTACTCTGTTTGCAGAAATTTTCAACCTTAAAAATTATTAAAAATTCCTTGTCCATCGCAAATGAACTTCTGTGCTTAATGAAAATATTTTAAAAAACACTCTTGACACTCTCTGTTTGTTTTGTAATAATGTATACAAAATCCGAAACAATTTCATACGCAAAATTTAAATTGTGATGACTGGGAGCGGAATAAATGCAGATCCCGTTTCAGAGAGCCGGTGTTTGGTGCGAACCGGTACGGAGCGTTGATTCTAAATCACCCATGAACTGCTTATCGAACTTATCTGCATGAGTTTTCGCGGATAATGTTGTAGAGTAAGACGTAAGGCCTGCGTTAAAGACCAGCCGGTGATAGCCGGTGGAATGAGTACAATTCAGGGTGGTACCGCGGAAATTCCGCCCCTGACGCTACGTTTGACAACGTAACGTCAGGGGCGTTTTTTATTTTCCAGCAAAGGAGGATTTCAATGAGTCAAGTATTATCAGTCGTTCTAAACCGTCAGGAGGATAGTTTGTTGAGATTGACCGGGCTCTGTTATCGTCGCGGGGTACCTATCGAAAGTTTGGCTTTTTCGCCAAGCGAGCAACCCGGGAAAGTACGCATCGAAGCGATTTTGTCGTGTGAAAAGTCTGCGGCCGATCAGCTTCAACGCCATGTTGCCAAACTCGTCGATGTTGTAAGTTCAGAAATCAGTTCCAAATATGAAAGGAGAATGACACAATGAAAAAACTTTACTATGATCAGGATGCTAACTGGGACCTCATGCTGGATCGCAAAGTAGCTGTCATTGGGTACGGCAGCCAGGGACATGCCCATGCACTCAACCTCAAGGAAAGCGGTGTCGATGTCACGGTCGGCCTGTACAGCGGCAGTAAATCCTGGGCCAAAGCAGAAAACGACGGTGTAAAAGTTTCCACGGTTGCAGCCGCCACTGCCTGGGCGGATGTAGTCATGATGTTGATTCCTGATGAAAAACAGGCTGCAACCTATCGCGAACATGTCGCGCCCCATCTCAAAGCAGGCGCTGCACTCGCTTTTGCCCACGGGTTCAATATTCATTTCGGTCAAATTCAGCCTGCCGCTGATGTCGACGTGTTTATGGTCGCTCCAAAGGGTCCCGGTCACCTGGTCCGGCGACAGTTCACGGAAGGCGCCGGTGTTCCGTGTCTGCTAGCAGTTCATCAGGATAGTACGGGAATGGCCCGGGAAATCGGCTTGGCATATGCCCGGGGAATTGGCGGCACGCGTGCAGGAGTACTGGCTACAACCTTTAAAGAAGAAACCGAAACCGATTTGTTTGGCGAGCAAGCCATTCTTTGCGGAGGAATAACCGAACTGATTTGCGCTGGATTTGAAACGCTTGTGGAAGCCGGATATCAGCCGGAATCCGCATATTTTGAATGTATGCATGAAATGAAACTCATCGTTGATCTGATGTACGAGGGCGGCATGGCGGCCATGCGCTACTCCATCAGCGATACCGCAGAATTTGGCGATTATATGACCGGTTCGCGAATCATTACGGACCAGACTCGATCTGAAATGAAACAAGTATTAAAAGAAATCCAAAATGGCACTTTCGCCAAAACATGGATTCTGGAAAATCAGGCCAATCGCCCCATGTTTAACGCCATGCGCCGCAGGGGCGCCGAACATCCGATTGAAGCCGTAGGGAAAGAACTTCGGGGAATGATGCCCTGGATCAAAAAATAGCCTCATGAAAAAGTCGGGTAGTCAAATTATCGTTGAAACATTAATGGAACAAGGCGTTGATACGGTCTTCGGTTACCCCGGCGGCGCCATTATGCCTTTATACGATGCCCTGTATGATGCTCCTTTGCGTCATGTGCTGACGGTACATGAGCAAGGAGCCGCTCATGCAGCGGATGGATATGCCCGCGCTTCTGGAAAAGCCGGTGTATGCATTGCCACCTCAGGGCCCGGCGCCACGAATCTGGTTACGGGACTGGCCACCGCCTATATGGATTCTTGTCCTGTCATAGCCATCACCGGACAAGTTGCAACTCCCCTGCTGGGCCGGGATGCGTTTCAGGAAATAGACATAACCGGTCTGACTATGCCGATCACCAAACACAGTTTTTTAGTCCGCAACGTATCAGAGCTTGCCGCAACGGTTCGCAAAGCTTTTGCGATAGCCACCGGCGGTCGGCCTGGTCCCGTACTGATCGATGTACCCCGAGACATTTTGCTGGCAGAAATTGAAGTTTCCGCCTCCGACGCGTCAATGATCGAATCGCCAGATCTTGGATGCAAAGCTGCCGAACTTGCCGCAACTGCTATTGAAGAAGCTCTGGCAGCTTTCGGCAACTCCAAACGGCCTGTTTTGCTTGTTGGCGGCGGTGTCATTCGTGCCGGCGCCGCTGTCGAAGTCGCAGATTTTATGCGAGCAGCCAACATCCCTGCCGTCAGTACTCTGATGGGATTAGGTGCGCTACCGCCAACGCACTCTCATTATCTTGGCCTGACCGGCATGCATGGTCATAAAGTCGCCAATTTGTCTGTTGCAGCAGCCGATCTGATTATTGCCGCAGGCAGTCGATTTAGCGACAGAATCACGAGTGACCGGATACAATACGGAAAAAACAAAACAATCATCCATCTGGACATCGATGCTGCTGAAATGAGTAAAAATGTAAATTCGACAGTCACTATAGTGGGTGACCTTCGCCGCTCTTTAGCTGCATTGACTCGTGCACTGCAATTTCGTTCCCCTCCGGATCACTCTGAATGGCTGCAACAAATACAGCAATGGCAAGAGAGCGCTTCTCTCCCTCCGCTCAACGACTGTCTTAATCCCGTCTGGATTATGTCGCACCTTTCGCAGGCTACGAGCAATGATCCACCTATCTGGGTTACCGATGTCGGTCAACACCAGATGTGGGCCGCCCAACACCTTGCCATTCAGAATTCTGGAAGCTGGCTTACCTCCGGAGGCCTCGGCACGATGGGTTTTGGTCTGCCGGCAGCGATTGGAGCTCAACTCGCCTGTCCCAATCGGCGGGTAATTCTTGTCGCAGGTGATGGGGGCTTCAAAATGACAGGCCTGGAATTATATACAGCAGCTACGGAAAAATTACCCCTTATCTGTATCATCGTGAACAATTCCGTGCTGGGCATGGTCCGCCAGTGGCAGCGCCTGTTTTTTAAAAACCGCTATTCCGCAACAACCTTGCCTAATTTTGATTTTATTGGGCTGGCGCATTCCTGTGGGGTTGCCGGAACAGCCACCCATACGACAGAAGAATTCACCACCGCATTTCGGCGCGCACTGAAACGAACCACCCCTTCTGTCATCGTAGCCAACATTTCTCCAGATTTCATGGTCGATCCGATGGTTCAACCGGGTCAACCTGTCGATCAGTTCATAAATATTTCATAGAAAAAGGGGAAGGCAAGCGACGCTAATAAATTAACGTCGCTTGCCTTCCTCTTCTCTCTTCTGTTTATATTTTTGCCACTGCCCCATCTTCCGTCTTTTTATCTTGCTCACCGACAGATCCTGATATGGCAGGTTCCTTGTCAAGTGCACGTTTCTTTAAAACCTGCACTTCCTCTTCCAACTGTTTCACTTGACGATTCATTTTATACAGCCGATATCGCAATTTGATCTGAACAAACAACTCAAAAAAAAGCGCCGCCAAAAAGCCCATAAGGGCAGACAGGATAATCACCAATACAAGCGAAGCCTCAACATACCAGTCAAAAAAACCGACAGTGACAACCTGTCCATTTTGCAAGGCAAAGACAACAATAACAATCGTCGATACCATTCCCAGCAGCAGCATTATGATTGGCACATATATCACCTCTTGTTATTTTTTTAACCCGTGCGACTAATTGATTAGTAAGAAATTCGACGCCTGCGCACCCAGCTCCTTTTTACCCTGTCTTTCATCAATGGGACAAATATTTTGAGAGCAATATAAAAAATCTTATTGTTTTCTTTAAAAATAGTGATAAACTATAATCAGTAAAAGAATATTTGGCAAATTCGTCGAAAGACGGAGACGCAAAGCTATGGGTCTAAAGGTGCTCAGCACCCATGATTGCCAGGTTGCCCTCCTGAAAGATCGTTTTTACGATTCGTTGTCAGGTGAATTGGTGACCGGCATTCCCGGTCGTTTTATTTTTTAAGAAGGAAGTGATTGGCTGTGGTTAAGTACATTGCGTTGGGAGTTGTGTTGATTCTCTCTACCGTGGCAGTCTCCGTCGCGGTGGCAGTTCCGCTCGCCCTCCAAAATCCTCCCCCCGCAACAACCGTCGCAGCACCGGACGCTTCCTATATGTTCACTCTAAAAAGCAACGAAAAAGACAATTTCATTGTAACGACACTCGCTGATAAAAGACTCGTACGAATGCAGGTCATTCTAGAGTTGGATAAATCCTTTGAACCCAAGGACTTGAAAAACCCCGACCGCCAAATGCTGGTTTTGCAAGATTCACTGTTACGGACGATCAGGGCCTGCCGTACGGAAGATCTTTCCGTACAAAATCAAAGTACCTTTAAAAAGCGCATTGCCGACACGGCGACTCAAATATTGGGAAAACGCGCAGTCCATTCTGTTTATCTGACAGGTCTAACCGTACAGTAATTGACCCAGTGCTTTTCAGATTCAGGGGTACATGTTAAAAATCCGCCGAAAGGCGGATTTTTTTTGTTTCCGTAATATTTTTCACAGGCTCTGGCGACCATCAATGCTCAAAAGCAATTTTATCCTCTTTTTATAAAGGTGAACACTGCAAGATTCGATTCACAATCGAACGAGGATCCCAATGGAACACTGCCGGAACGTTCTCCGTCTGCTCATTCGAAGAACTGACATACTGCACTTTTACTCCATCCGCCCCTCGGGTAATTATGATCTTTTCTTTTGTTGCATCCACTTCCGTGTCAATCACCATCAGGCCGGATATAGTATCGAAGCGAATCATTGCAATCAGCCACCTTATTATATTTGTAACTTTTTAATTTCGCCCCCCTCTATTTTTTACCTTGAGACATACGTCCCGTTTAGCACGGGACTTTGGTCCTATTTATTCAAACCACTCTTTTTCTTTCATTCGCAGCTCCGCTTGTTTTCCAAAAATATAGCGAATTACTTTTTTCTTCGTTGTCTCATCCATTTCATTAAACTTTATTCCCGCAAAATACTTGTCCAAGGGTGGAAGTGGGGGATTTAGACGAACAACCTTTCCCTGCATTTCCAACACAAAATCGTCACCGATAGCCACACTGATTCCAACTTTTGTTCCAACCGGCAACGGTTTGACAAGGACAACCTGCACACCGCCGGCACTGATATCGCGCGTTAATGTCCGGATCACTTTTGTTTCGGGTTCATCATTCAATATTTCCAAACTGATCGGCAAACTAATTTCCAGCCGAACATCCTCCCGCAACTGAGCTTTGCGAAAGCTGGAAGGTTTTGACATTTCCCATAAGGGAAGCGGCTCAGAACGATACCGCAACAGAGTTGCCGAAAACAAATATGGAACCTTGTCGGAAACGACTCTCGCCGAAATGATCCTTCCGGGCCGCGGCGGCAAATAAAAGCCTTTGCGGAATGGAGGAGTAATAAATATCGACTCCTCTCCAATATCCTCAATCCGGCTGAAAAAAACTTCCCTCTCCATGCTTTCCCAGTTTTCTTCAATCACATCAATTTTTTGTGTTACCCGCAGTATTTCTGTCATCAATCTACTCTTTCCTGTTATTTTATCAATCTGTTGCTTTTCCCCTCATCAGCGCTGTCTTCCATTGCCAGCCCTGACTTCCGACCAAATTGCAACCCATTCGAGGAGTTTGTCCGCATGGTTTGCAAAACTTGCAGTCCCCCTCGGTCAATTGTTGGGTTACGGCTTACTGATAAATTCTCCGGCCGACCATTTTATTCCTGCGAACTGGGTATTTGTCTTTCTCACCTGTCCATCATTTTCGATGAATTTGTTCCAATAGCCAGGCCATGTTTTGCCCCAGATTTTTCATGTTAGCCATTCCTTCCGCGTCTTGCTCCACTTCTCCGATATCCCGTCCATAGCCCATATTCCAGTAAGTTGAGCCCACCAAAACCATTTCCTTGCTATGCAAAAAATGCGTCATGGTATCAAAAGTGTTCATTGCCCCTGCCCGGCGTACTGCTACAACAGCTGCTCCCACCTTATGGCGAAGCAATCCTTTATTGGCTGCCAACACAATGCTGGCCCGATCAATCAGCGCTTTCATTTGTGAAGTCACATCGGCCGAATACACAGGAGACCCCAACACAATTCCATCTGCCGCAATCATTTTTGCCAAACATTCGTTAAAAAAATCGTCTTTCATTATGCACTGCCGGTTTTTTAGCGTCATGCAGCTCCAACAGGCCGTACACCCTTTTATCGCTTGCCCGGACAATTGCACCAGTTCCGTTTCGATTCCCCGGGCATTCAATTCTGCAAATACGGTCTGAATCAGAATGGATGTATTGCCTTCCTTTCGCGGGCTCCCATTAATTCCTACGACTTTCATCTCACAATTCCTCCCTGAGCTTTTTCATTTTTCGCAATCGCCTATCGTTGCCAAAATTGAGGTTTTGGCCCTACTAAATTCACAAAGTGATTATAAATGCGAGGAGAATTGTCTTTGCGCAAAATACAGACTTTGATGCTGTGGGGAGCTGTGCCGTGAATACAGGAATGCGCAAGCGTTCCGGAAACAATCGCATCACACCAGACATAACCGTATATCAGCGCCTCCGGCGCAGAGGCCTTGATTCCGCCGCCCTCAACATCCCATAAGGGATTGGAAACTTCGCCTACGTAAACTTGAGCAATTTCCCAGCTGTTCCATTGCCGACGCACGGAAACCAGCTCTGTATCCAAAACTGTTTTCAGGCTTTTGGAATTTGCCGGCATTGTGCTTCTCCCCTTTTGAACGTTGTCAAATTTTATTACTGCTTTTTTATTCGCGCCGCTACGGCCAATCCCTGCTTGTCACATTCTGTTTTCCTGTTTTTTGTAAAAAAAAGCAAACCACTCTACTTAATCCAGAGTGGTTTGCTTTTTTCGCTTATTTATTTTTCCATGTCACTTATAAGAAAATACGGATAATCGAGGCTGCAATTTCAGTTTCAATCTCCTGCATTCTGTGTTCATGCCGCTCATTTTCAGAGCGCTGACGTTCCCGCCATTCATGATCGTTTTCCCATGCGCGTCGGCGCATTTCCCACTCGTGCCGTTCATTTTCTTCCCGTTGCCACTGGCTACGTTCATTTCTTTCCCATTCATGGCGTTCTTGAGGCGTCCAATGATTTCGCGGCTGCTCCTCCCGATGCCGGTCTACCCGTTCTTGGTCTTTACGTTGCCAATCCTGGCGTTTTTTCTCATCTTTTTTCCGCTCTTCCGGATGTTTGTCCTGTCTATTTTTTTCCTGTTGTGAACTTTGGGAATTGGAATGGCGCGGATCTTGCCGTTGCTCTTGCTGCTGTCGATCATCATGGCCGGCGGGGGCCGCTTGTGTTACCGATAACCCTATGCTACTTATCAGCATTCCCGCCAAAGAATATACAACTATGTTTCGTGCTTGATTTGCCATTCTATTCAACTCCTTTTTCTGATTCATTGCGCGTCTGTCTATGTTCATAGTATGACTTCCCACTATGACAGCCAGGTAACAGAAATATCACAGTTTGGTTAACATTATAAAAATCGGGGTAACGCAAAGAGCGGAGCCTTGCCTTTTGTCTCCGGCAAACCTTGCTCAAAAGAAGGCGCTCCGAGCTTTTCAGCCCAGAGCGCCTTCCAAGGATTGCACCTTTCATCCGCCTGTTATCGTTCTACAGTTTGATTCGTTTTCCCTCTCCCGCAGCCCAATACGCCGCATAGGTCGCTTGTATGGTGGTATATGCAAGTTCAAGATCAGCCAATGGACGTCGTCCTTCCGCGATGCACTCCATAAAATCCTGGATTTCCTGGATATACCCCCGCGTCCATTCTTCTTCCAGACAGACGAATTGCCAGCCTGTCTTACGGTCCACTTTCTCTGTGATATAGACATCTTTCAGCTTGTTTTCATCCGTCAGGTAGGCAACCATGCCTGTACTGGGACACATGTTCGCATTGAGAATTCCGCCGGAAGTATATGTTTCCACCAGATTCCGCACACCGCCCAGAACCATATCCCCGGCAAACACGGTACTCTTGGTTCCATCGGTAAAGGTCAGGTTCATCATGGCCCAATCTTCGACATCGACCGGATGGGAAAGAATATACTTGTGCTCGCTCTCCGCCAGTGCATCGCCAATATTCCCGACATCCGCGGTCACGTCGGCAATCCCGATAATTTCGTTGCGGGCTTTTGCTTCCACTTGTTTGAGATACAGCACTGCGGATAACGGGTGGCAACCTTGCCGAATCAAAGCTCCCCCGCCAGTCATGTCCCAGCGGGCGGCATGCTCGGCATGAGAACCGCTATGACTTTCCTCCGCCTTCATAAATAGAATTTTATCTTTAGTTTTGGAAATAATTTCAGCGCTTTTGGCAACAGCCGGTGCATACACCCAGTTTTCGGCATACATAAACATTGAGCCGCTTGCGTCCATACGCCGCCGGGTTTCATGCATTTCCTCCATGACCCGTTCATACATCAGCGCTTTGGACAGTTTTCGCCCAATCGGGCTGGGGTCGCCCGCTTGCCCAAAATAGCCGGTAAACGGCTTTTCACAGATAACATGCTTCCCCGCTTCCATTGCGTCAACGATCATGGGTGCATGCAATACCGCCGGAGTGCAGATATCGACAACATCGATCTCTTTATCTTTCAAAAGTTCCCGGTAGTCGCGATACACTTTGGAAATATGATGTCTTCTCGCAAAATCAAGCACATGATCTCCTCGGGAGACCACCGCCGAAACACTCGCATTGGTTCCATACACACGACGATACGCATGCATGTGCAGTTCCGCCACAAATCCACTGCCAACGAGCCCCACACAAATTTTCCCCATTTACCGTCACTCCCGTATTCCTTATTCTTTGAATTCGTCATGCGCCAGCAGTTTTTTTAGTCGTCCGAACGCATTCAATTGTGAAAGCGCCAATAATAATATAGCAACAACAAACAGGATGCTTAGAGGCCGTGTAAAGAATGGAGCCGGATCGCCATTCGACAAAATCAATGCGCGCCGAAGATTGTTATCGGCCATCGGTCCAAGAATGATGCCCAGCAAAAAGGGGGCGGCCGGATAAGACATTTCCCGCAATAACAGCCCTAGCAAGCCAAATACAAACATCAAATAAATATCAAAAATATTATTGTCAATGACAAATGATCCGACAGCGCAGAGCACATAAACAATCGGCATCAATATTGTACTCTTGACGGCCAATATTCGAACCGTTGCTTTCGACAGGATCAGCCCCAGCACTACCATCGTAATCGCGCTGATTGCCATATAAATGCTGATGGTGTAGACAAATCCGGGGGACTCGCTCATGAGCAACGGCCCGGGGCGAAGTCCATGAAGCCATAGCGCTGCAAGAAGGACAGCAGCCGGAGCGCTTCC
>CAZSRN010000001.1:43735-50858 GCA_964609115.1 uncultured Veillonellaceae bacterium
AATGGCCCCGCCAATACAGGCATTGTTCCCAGTCTCAGCGGCCACCACCCCTTCGTAAGCCCCCGTACCGAATTTTTCCGGTGTTTTGCTGGCGTTTTTTTCTGCCCAATAGGATAACCATCCTGCCACATCCTCGCCCACACCGGGAATAATTCCTACAATGACGCCAATTATCGAAGACCGAATCATATTCAACTTATTGGCAAGCAAAATTCCAAACCCTTTTTTAAACTCCAGTGCGGAAGATCTGATTTGTGCTCTGGCAGTACTGGAAACCAGCCCGTAAATAATCTCAGGAAAGCCGAACAATCCAATCATTACAGGAATCAGCGGCACACCCGCCATCAAATCAACCATTCCAAAAGAAAAACGCGGATATGAATTCATCCCATCCAGTCCCACCTGCGCAACAAGCAGACCGAGAATTCCGGATATCCAGCCTTTCAAAGGGTCGCCCCCCGCCGTCAGTTGCCCGCAAATCATAACCCCGAACAATGCTAACAAGAAAAATTCATAGGCGCCAAACTTCAGCGCCAGCATCGAAAGGGGCGGCGTTAGAAGAAGTACGCACAGGGTGCCTGCCAATGTTCCGAAACAGGAAGAAGTTGTTGCAAGAAAAATGCCCAGGCCGCCCTCTCCTCTTTGTCCGATTGGAAACCCATCCACAGCCGTTGCCGCAGAAGCAGGAGTTCCGGGGATATTTATTAGAATCGCAGATTGGCACCCACCTGAAATGGACCCAATGTAAACAGCCACCAACGAAAGAATTGCCAGTTCGGGCGCCAACCGATAGGTCAATCCCGTCAACAGTGCAACCGCCATTGTCGCGGTCAATCCCGGCAACATTCCTACGACCATGCCGAAAAACACCGACACTATCATGACAAAAAGACTCATCGGTTGAACAATAAATTCGAAAACACCTGCAATATATGCCCACTCCACAATAGCCGGCTCCTCTCTATGGCAGCGGAACGTGGAACACCAGCCGGAACACCGCGTGGATGCCCCCTACCACGACTGCTGTAATCATTATATTTTTCCAAACGGCAACAGCATTTAATACTCCCATGAGAAACATCATAAAAATGGATGTGGAAAGCCAAAACGGCAACCGGGGTGCAAGGATAAAAGTATACAGAGCCAAAATAAGCCCTCCGGTTAACATTTCTTGTGCTGCTTTTGATTTTCGGAAAATGTGAAACCATGCAATAAAGTCGGCTATATTTTTGCCGACTCCGTTTGCCCGGATACTGCGTTTCAGTAGTAAAAAGCTGGTAAACAGCAACAAAACCGCCAATACCATCGGCATCATTCCCGGCGAAGCATACAGGGCTCCACCCACATCCTTGGCCATAAGAAAACTGTCAGCTATCACAGTCAAAGAAAACACAAACAGACACACGCCGGTAATAAAATCAAAGTGAGTCAGTTTTTCCATACTTTTCCCCCACTTCTTGACTTCAGGGTGCTGTTGCGCATAAGACGCCAGCACCCCGAATACTTTTGCAGCAACCTACTTTATTTCAGACGGGGAATACTAAACTTTTCCGGTGAAATCTTTGCCGTTCCACCATCGAACAAAGTCCAGGAAACGATCGAAGAAAGCTTCGCTACATGCGCCTGGGCTTCTTCGCCACTCAATGCAAGTACGACGGAACCTTTTTGATCCGCAAACTTCTTAACAACCTCACTCTTGACTGCAATTTTGAAAGCGTCATCAATGGCTTTGACGACTTGGGGCGGAGTATCCTTGGGGACCATGATGCCAAAAGATTCTCCCATCGGAAGATAAGGTTTGATGGCCGGAACTGATGCAGAAATTCCGGGAATATCAGCAGCGCCTGAAAGTTTAAAGGGTTGATCCATGAGAACCGCCAATGCATTCATCTTGCCGGCCCGAATATGATCAACCATTTCCATCAATAACTGGGGAACAACGTCAACTTCGCCGGAAAGTCCAGCCACAATCGCCGGCGCGCCGCCTTGATAAGGAACATGCTTGTACGCCAGTTTGGTACCGGCTTTCAGCACTTCCGCCCCCATATAACCGCCGGTTCCAACCCCTGCAGTTCCAAAAGTGACTTGCCCAGCCTTTCCTTTCAGATCGGCCAGCAAATCATTCATGTTTTTATACTTGCCACCCTCTCCTTTGACTACAATCGCGTTTGGCGAAAATGTTGCAATCCAGATGTGCCAGTCTTTCTGCGTTTTATCCGTATACCCCATCACCGGATAAGAAGCAAAGGCCAGCAATCCATTGGCAGCAATCGTATATCCATCATGCGGCTTATTCCAAACCGCGATCGTTCCGACCGAACCGCTGGCTCCCGGCATATTCACCACGGATACATTTACCTTCAAAGCTTTTGCCATTTCATCGGCAATTGCCCGTGTGGTGAGATCCGTTCCTCCTCCCGGCGGATAGGGAACTACGATGGAAATATCCTGCGTCGGCCATTTTTTTACTTCTTCTTTTTTCTGGTTGAATTGCGGCCAAAGAAATGCCAGCCCGATGACTACAATTGCAGCAAGAACCCACATCATTTTTTTACTCATTCTAACCCCTCCTGCCCAAAATATAGATAGGATCCCGGTAGTTCTCCCACCTCCTTATCAGTGAATCGACTCCCGTTCAAGAATCATACAGGGGAAAATCTGTTGTTCCGTCGCCCGGCCAGGTGTGCGCATCACTTCGAACAGCAAAGAGGCAGCCGCCCTGCCCATTTGCTGTTCCGGCCTTTGGACACAGGTAATTCGCGGCCGTAAAAAATCAGCCCAATCCGGAGTTCCGATCATCACTAGGGAAATGTCATGCGGCCACTGCACTCCACAATCCTGGAAATGAAGGAGAGTCCCTTTGGCCGTGTCTTGTTGCCCCAGCACGGCAGCCGTCACTTTCTCGTCCAGCAATTTTTTTCCCATATTCCGCCCGGCAGTTTCGCTCAATTCACCCAACAGCACTATTTCCTGCTCCGCCGCTACTCCATATTCGCGCAATGCCGCCCTGTATCCATCAACCCGCTCCCGCACATTGGGAATCGGCGAATCCCAGCCGGAAAAGGCAATTTTTCGATGCCCCGCTTCCAACAACCGCTGCGTAGCCAAAAAGCCAGACTGAAAATTGTTATGCCCGACAAAATTATGCTTGGCAAAAGAGGTTGGAAATGCCCGTTCCAAAATAACATAAGGAATTTGATACTGCGCTAGCAATGCCGTATTCTCTTCCCGAGCCATGGCCGGGCACAAAATGCAGCCATCAATGCGTTGCGCAATAAGTCGTTCCAGAATCAACCGTTCTTGCATAGGATCTTCATCACTGTTGCAAAGTGTAACGACATACCCTTCCTGTCGGGCAATCGATTCAATGTCCACACACATACGGGTAAAAAAAGTATTCGCAAATTGCGCCACCAAAACCGCTAAAATTCCGCGACGTTTCCCCTTGAGACTGCTGGCCGCCGCATTTTTCACATAACCCAACTCTGCCGCCGCCTGTAAAACCTTCTCTCTCAGTTCGGGGCGCAGCGGTCTTTCCTTGTTGCTAAACACATAGGAAACAGTTGCAATAGAAGTGTTTGCCTTTTGCGCAACATCTTTAATTGTCACCGTAAGTTGACGTTTTTTCTCCTGTACTCGCATCACTTGCCTCATTTCCTGTAAAACGTTTGCCGATTTCCAACTTGCTCAACACTGCTCGATATTCCTTGATAAAATAGTTATGGAAACGTTTACATAAATACAAAAAAATAATAAAGGCTTTGCCTTGTAAACGTTTACTGTCTATATTATCAGCAATACATATTTTTTTGTCAATACAGAACTGTCTGATATTTCACTTCCCCCTCAAGCAAAGTATCCCTTTCTATTTTGAGCCAAACGGAGTATAATTATTACAAACGAAAAATACCGATAATTTATTCAGGGAGATTTTATTTTGTATCAATGGAGTAGTGAATACGCTTTGGGAATTGAAGAAATCGACGCACAGCACCAAAAACTAATCGAAATTGCCGACCAAGTCTATACTGTGTTGAATGATCCGTGGCGAACGGATAAATACAATCAGATTCTCGAAGTACTGGGAGAACTAAAAGACTATACGGTATATCATTTTAAATTTGAAGAAGAGTACATGGCGAAAATCGGTTATAAAAAACGGTTCTCACATGCTATCGAACATAGTGCTTTTGTAGAAAAGCTCAACGCCGTGGATTTAACAGAGGTCGATGAAGCGCAGGAAAAATATCTGCTGGAACTGCTTAATTTCATAACGGATTGGATCGTAAATCACATTATGACCACTGACAAATTGTACACGCAAAAACAATAACGACGACCTTGCAAAACAAGACGCCCCGGAGAACCCAGTCTTCGGAGCGCCTTGTTTTTTTGTGTCAATCCGTATGTCTGTTCCAACTTATCTATCGAAAATATTGGATACCTGCTTCAAAAATCCGCTGATTTTTTTCGCCGGGAACGTTTACAGCAACAAACCGGCCCCGGCGTTCAGAATGCCCCATTTTTCCGAAAATACGGCCATCCGGGCTGGTAATTCCTTCAATCGCCCAGTCCGACCCGTTGGGATTGGCTGCAATGTCCGTCGACGGATTCCCTTCAGCATTCACATACTGGGTGGCAATCTGTCCATTATCGGCCAAGCGTCGAAGATGCCCGGCGTCGGCAACCAGCCGCCCCTCACCATGCGATATGGCGACAGTATGGATATCTCCCGGCTGAACCAAACTCAACCAAGGTGATTTCACCGAGGCAATTCTTGTTTCCACCATCCGTGACATATGGCGGCCAATGCGATTAAAAGTCAACGTCGGGCTGTCGGCGCACAGCGGTTTAATTTCACCATACGGCAACAATCCCAATTTGATCAGAACCTGAAATCCGTTGCATATGCCGAGAATCAATCCATCCCGTTCCTTTAGGAAACGGGTGACTGCATCCGTAATTCTAGGACTGCGGAAAAGCGCTGCGATAAATTTTCCGGACCCATCCGGTTCATCCCCTGCACTGAAACCACCCGGCAACATGAGGATCTGCGAGCGGTCAACGGCCTTGGCTACGGCCTCTACGGATGCTTCGATATCATGGGCGGACAAATTACGAATGATTAAGGTTTCCGTAATTCCCCCCACTTCCTCAAAGGCCCGGGCTGAATCGTATTCACAGTTGGTCCCCGGCGATACGGGAATTAAAACCCGCGGTCGCGCAATGTCCCTTTTGCCCGCACTCCTGATGGACGCGCCACTAAACGATTGGAATCGTGCGGTTTCAGGTTCGGGTTCCGTTCGGGTGGGAAATACTTTTTCCAACGGCAACTCCCATGCTTTTTGCGCTTCCTTCAGCGAAACGGAGGCGCCCATTACGAAAATAGACGGCGTCTTGCAGGTAGTTCCCAGCCAAATCGCTTCCATATCGTTTAAAATCTTTTCCGGGTTTTCATCCGACGCCAACTCCACAACCATGGCCCCATGATTCGGTCGAAACAGTAACTCTTGAGAAATATCGGACCGGAATTCAAAGCCGATTTGATTGCCAAAAGCCATGGTGCTTACGGCAGCGGCAACGCCGCCGAGTCTAACCGTTCTTGCCGATACAATCCGTTTCCCGGCAATCAGCTCCGCAACCCGTCGGAAAGTTCTATTTACATCAGCAAAGTCCGGCATTCCTGACGAATCCTTTTTCAATGGAATCAACAGCACGTTGCTGCCGATGTTTTTGAATTCAGGTGAAATGACGGAGTTTGCGGCAGTTGGCGCCACTGCAAAAGATACCAGTGTCGGCGGCACATTCAGTTCCCCAAAAGATCCGGACATGCTGTCTTTGCCGCCGATTGCCGCCACGCGCAGCTGCAGCTGCGCCCACAAAGCTCCCAGCAACGCGCTGAAAGGTTTCCCCCATCGGGTTTCATCAGTGCCCAGCTTCTCGAAGTATTCCTGTAAGGTCAGCCGTACTCGGGACGGATCTCCTCCCATAGCCACAATTTTGGCTACCGATTCCGTCACTGCATAAACCGCTCCATGGAACGGGCTCCATTGGGAAAGATACGGATTATATCCATAGGCCATCAATGTGGCAGTATCTGTCTCGCCCTTTAAGACAGGCAATTTTGCCGCCATTCCTTCCGCAGGGGTCGCCTGGAAGCTTCCCCCAAAAGGCATGAGAATCGTAGAGGCGCCAATCGTACTGTCAAAACGCTCGATCAAACCCCTCTGGCTGCAAACGTTAAGGTCGGCCAGATTGGACAGCCACTGTCCGGCAATCTCTTCCTTCGGTATCACTTGTTCGAAATAATACTCTTTTTCGCTCGGCGCCGTTACCGCCACTGTTGCATGCTGGCGCACTCCATTCGTGTCGAGAAAATCACGGCTGATGTCTACAATGGATTTACCCCGCCACTTCAGCTGTAACCTCCGCGTGTCGGTAACTTGAGCAACCCAAGTTGCTTCCAAATTCTCTTCGGCAGCCAGGTCAATAAATAATTGGGCATCTGCGGCGGAAACTACTACCGCCATTCGTTCCTGAGATTCGGAAATCGCCAGTTCGGTTCCATCTAGTCCTTCATACTTTTTGGGCACCTTATCCAGATCAATATCGAGGCCGTCCGCTAATTCGCCGATTGCCACCGATACGCCGCCCGCGCCAAAATCATTGCACTTTTTGATCAGACGACTGACCGCCGGATTGCGGAACAGTCGCTGAATTTTGCGTTCTGTCGGAGCATTGCCCTTTTGCACTTCGGCTCCGCAGGAGGCCAAGGATTCTTCCGTATGGGCTTTGGATGAACCGGTAGCCCCGCCGCAACCATCCCTTCCTGTCCGTCCGCCGACAAGAATCACTGCATCGCCCGGTGCAGGCGTTTCACGGACAACATTCGCCCGCGGCGCAGCGGCGATCACCGCTCCAATTTCCATGCGTTTCGCCACATACCCAGGATGATATACCTCCGCCACCTGTCCTGTTGCCAACCCGATCTGATTCCCATAGGAACTATACCCGGCTGCTGCGACCGTCGTGATTTTGCGTTGCGGCAATTTGCCCGGTAACGTATCTTCCAATCGCTGGCGCGGATCGGCGCTGCCGGTAACCCGCATCGCCTGATACACAT
>CAZSRN010000002.1:0-22024 GCA_964609115.1 uncultured Veillonellaceae bacterium
CCGTAGAAATATCCGGGCACACTATCGAGGGAGAAGTTTCCAGTATTCTTCCCGAAGTAAAAGACAATTCCACCGTTTCTTTTCTCGCCCGTATCAGCCTCACCAATCCTCCATCAGGACTGCTGCAAGCGGGAATGTCCGCCAATGTCCGCATTGAGCTGGCTCCCTGATCCCCTTACGCGTGACAAAAGCAATGAATTATTGGATAAATTTAAGAAAAATATTCTCTAACCGATGATATATATATATATATATATGGGGGGTGTTACTATGAGCATACAAATAAATGCTACCGGCGCAACTACTGCCAGTTTCTCACTTGGCAATAAAACCACGCAACAAAGCAATGGCGCTTTTAATGCCATTTTGAATGGTGAATTAAATGACGAAGACAAGGCGTTATATACTGAGCTACAGAATGCCGGGGTTGACTTAAGCACCCATTCTTTGGAATGGCACAAGCAACATATTAAATCTTTGGGGTTTCCGCCCATTACCGCTCCTTCAGCTGTAAAAAAAGCCTGGAACGAAGAACTGGCCAAACTTTCGCCGGACCAACAGGCGCAAGTTCGCCATGATGCTTCTGTGCTCTGGCTCAGCGCCACTTATAATGATCCATCTTTGGAAAAAGCAGTTACCAATTATAATTTTGCCTATCGCTCCCTGATTGATAAGTTCTCCAGCAGTGCCGAAGGCATTGCCAAGAAATCCTCGCAGTACTTGAATAATTATGGGTTAATCAATAGCTTCCTGGATAGTTTTAAAGCAAAGCTAGATAGTTAATTTTTCAAAAATTTGCTGTAACCCGACCTCGAATTTTTGATCATCCTGTAGGGTACGTTTGCTGGGGCCCTTTGTTCTCCCGCCGCTGCGACGCAGTTTCGCCTTGATTTCTCGTTCTTCCATTAAAAATTCTATGTTGTCAGCGTGATATTCCCTACCCACCGGACTCAGGCAATAGGCGCGCTTGCCAAGCGCCATTGCCGCCAGACCCCAGTCCTGAGTTACAACAATATCACCGGCCTCGGTCAAATTCATGACTTTTATGTCCGCCGCCTGTGAATCGCTGTCGACAACGATATGATGGTCGGAGACAATATTGTGATTAAAACTTGCCACCGTCCAAACGGGAACCGCATATTTTTTTCCTAAATTCATGCAAATTTGCAACGCGTTTTTGGGGCAGGCATCCGCATCCACAATAATTTTCATCAACTGTATCTCATCCTTTGATTTTCACTGTTTCAACTTATACTCAAAAAAAAAGAAAATGCAGGAGCCATGTTGATCTTTCAACACACTCCTGCATTTTTTCATCTTTTCTCTACGGTTTTATGGTTTCCTTGTATACTTGTTTACCATTTTTCATTTCAATAATGACCACGCCTCTAACCGCATCATGCGTGTCATTCAAACTCATTTCCCCACTTACGCTTTTAAAATTTTTGGTAGCGGATAAAGCATCGCGAATTTTTGCCGAATCCGTGCTATTCGCCCGTCGAATGGCATCCACCAATAAATTGGCCGCGTCGTATCCCATGGCCGCCATCGAATCAGGGGTTGCACCGTATTCTTTCTTATACGCTTCTACAAAATTGTTGGAAGTTGGGTTCTTATCTTCAATCGAATAAAAATTTGTAAAGTAAGTATTGTTCAAAGGCTGTGCTCCGGCAATTTCAACCAGGACTGGAGAGTCCCACGCATCAGCCCCCAGTACCGGAATCATGATTCCCATTTCGCGAGCTTGTTTAATAATTTTTCCCACATCTTCATAATAACCAGGAATGTATAACAAGTCAGGGTTTTGAGCTTTAATTTTGGTCAAAATCGGCTTGTAATCCTGGTCCTTTTGGAGATAGGCTTCTTCAGATACTATATTCCCGCCTTTTGCAACAAAAGCATCCCTGAATATACGTGTCAGTCCTTTGCTATAATCACTGGAATTGTCAACCATGATCGCGACTTTTTTAGCCTTGAGGCTATTGGAGGCAAAATTAACTCCGACTATACCCTGAAAAGAATCAATAAAGCAGGCGCGAAACGTATAATTTTTGACTTTGCCGGTTCTCTCATCAACAGTCACTTTCGGATTGACGGCAGCTGCTGCAACAAAAGGAATTTTGTTATCTTCCGCCACCGCAGAAGCGGCTATGCCGCAGGAACTGACTGTTACCCCGGTAACTGCAATCACCTTATCCTGAGTGATCACCTTGGTCATTGCGTTGGCAGACTCCGAAGGCTCACCCTTATTGTCGGCGGAAACAATCTGAATCTGTTTCCCCAAAACTCCTCCGCCAGCGTTGATTCCCTTAAATGCCAATTTTGCGCCATTAGCAGCAGAGGTTCCATAGGATGCAGTATTTCCAGTCAATTCATAAACCATACCGATTTTGATGTTTTTACTTCCACTATCGCCACACCCGGCGATCAGACTGGCAACCAAAAGAATTATAATTCCCAGACACCCAAATACTCCAAAACGCTTCACCCTATTTATCCTCCCATTAATGAAAAATCGATAGATGC
Organism: uncultured Veillonellaceae bacterium; assembly: GCA_964609115.1. GTDB lineage: Bacteria > Bacillota > Negativicutes > UBA1444 > UBA1444 > UBA1444. The sequence continues at coordinate 2,527 of CAZSRN010000002.1, forward strand.
ATAGTAATAATGTATTTGACATCTTTCGGCAAAAACCTTCCTATCTCGTAGTTTTTACCGCCTTTTTTTATGTTGCCAGGCATTATTCTGACGAAACAAATAAAAAAAAGGCGTGGCTCACTCTCATCAGAGTCAGTCACACCTAAATATCAAGCAAATTTATTTAATAGCTGCGTTAGTTTCCCAATACCTCATTGAGTGCACAAATCCTCCATGCATACGCCAGAGAAAAACCTAAAACAAGCAATCCGAGTTTAGCAAACATAATTGCTGAAAATTCCATTTAAAACCACTCCTTGTGTGAATCAATTTTTGACAATGACTTTTGTCAATTACGATTATAACAAGGAATTTACGATATTAAAAATATCTATTTCAACTGAGTTTCATATGGATGTCGAATGCAAGATGAAATGATAACTCAGGGCCCCATTGTATACTTTTTCAGTTTTAGTATCCGCTTAAAAAAAAATTGTATGACAAGTTTGATCGTAGCAGGATTTTTCTTTCGACTATCCAATATATTAATTTAGTTTGATATTTACTAAAAAATTCTCTCTTTTTCGGATTAATGCCGCATGCGGCTAATTTTAAAAACAAACAGGATAAGGAGGTTATCGTAATTGTACTTTGTACAGGCAATGGGACGACGCTAAAAAACTCCACTCGAAGGATTAAACCAAAGCGTTTCTGAACATTGCCGCAGTCAAGCTAGAACGGCAAATATTTTTTTGTTGCACGGAAAACAAATTTGAAACAGGAGGAAACATTATGCTTTTGTCAAGTTCTATTTTTTTAATCACGTTTATCGTTCTTATCATCGACAAAATCCCACGAACCATTGTTGCCATTACCGGAGCAGTTTCCATGCTGGTATTTGGCATTATGGACATTAAAGAAGCCATGACTTATGTAAGTTGGGAAACGATCGGTTTGTTGTTCGGCATGTTTTCACTGGTTGCCATGTTGTCGGAAGCTGGTTTTTTTCAATTTTTAGCCTTATGGGTTGCTGAAAAGCTCCACTACAAAGCCGCTGCCATTTTTATTGTTTTTCCCTTGCTTTCTGCTTTTCTGGCTGCTTTTATTGACAGTATCACCGTCATGTTGTTTCTCGTCAGTCTGACATACGAAATCTGTCGCTGTGTTGACATGGACCCCATTCCATTGGTAGTAGCCGAAGTTTGCGGCGCTAATATCGGGGGGGCGGCAACGCTGGTCGGAGATCCTCCCAATGTTATTCTGGGAACAATGCTCGGTTTTACTTTTAACGACTTTGCCACCCATACCGCTCCTATTTCCATTATTGGAGCTTTGCTCTGCGTTCTGTTGTTTTATATGAAAGAAAGAAAGCGGATAGCCGCGTCTCAAGCAACTTGCATCGCCACTGACGGGTTACGTCCTTCCGATAAAATTAAGGATCGATATTTGCTCAAGGTGGGATTAGCCGGATTTTTTGTGGCTATTTTCTTACTGACATCCCATACTTTTCTCGAACACACCATTGGAATCAAGCTTTCTGTTGCGGAAGCCGCCCTTATTCCAGCCATCATTGCCATTCTGTGCGGTGGGCATAGAACCCATGATATCATCCATCGTATTGACATTGATGTTTTACTATTCTTTATCGCTCTGTTTGTGATCGTTGGCGGCTTGGAAAAAACTCATGTCATCAAGTTTCTGGCGGACAGCATGGTCGCTATTTCCGGCGGCAATCCTTATATTCTCCTGGCATTTCTCCTCTTTGGCGCCGGCTACACCAGCGGCGTTGTCGACAATGTCCCGCTTGCACTCACCATGGGTGTTATTCTCAAAGACATTTCCACGACCAGCAACATGCTGGCACTGCCGATTATGGTGTGGGCATTGGCGCTCGGCGTAGACATCGGCGGAAACATCACTCCGATTGGAGCATCCGCCAATGTCGTGGCCTACAGCAGCATGGAAAAATTCGGTTCAAAAGTCGGGTGGAGCCGGTGGATTGGTTTGGCCTTCTGGCCCACAACCATTGTCATGATTGTCTGTTACGCTCTTATTCTCTTCAAACTGAAAATTGGTTGGTACTAACCCGAATTTTTCAAACACTTCTCGCTACAAGCCCTTGCCTATTTCCTTGCGGATATGGCAAGGGCTTTTTTCGCAAAACCTCTGCTTTATGATAATATATATTTAATTTGACATTTCGAATCAATTTTTAATATTGGCGGTGACCTCTTGACTACATCCAAACCCAACAGCTATATCTTTGCTTTACTATTATTTGTAGTGTTGCTCTGGGGCATCAATGTCGTGATGATTAAATACCTTACGAACTTTTTTCCGCCATTGGCCTTGGCGCCCATCCGGCTCTCTTTGGCAACAGCGTTGCTGCTACCGGTAGTATTGTACAAACAAGGATATACGAAACCTCCGCGTACTGCCATGCTCGCCATCATTGGCGTTGCGACGTTTTCTATTTTTCTTCATCAGATCGCGTTGTCCTATGGCATCGCTTTGACCAGCAGCAGTCATGCGTCATTGATTTTGGGATTAAACCCCATGTTGACGACTGCACTGTCAAGTTATTTAATGAAGGAACCTTTCACAAAAGCCAAAGTATTGGGTCTTTTGTTCGGCTTCAGCGGCGTTGCTCTTGTTGTGTCCGGGGGCTCAAAAGGAGAAGCCACCCTGCTCGGTGATTTCATTATGTTTGTTTCTACCGCCACATTTGTCATCGGATCCTTGTTTGTCAAAAAAAGCACATCCGTTATTTCGCCTTTGATAGTAACTGCTTACAGCCATGCGTTAGCTTCAATCGGACTTTTGGTTTGCGGATTTTTCGTCAATCCGGTCTGGAGTTATCCCGGCGCATTCGAGCCTTTTCCTCTTGCCGTTCTTTTGTTTTCCAGCCTGATCAATACGGCTCTCGGCGCCTTGTGGTGGAATATGGGTATTCAAAGAATCGGCGCCGCTTCCGCCTCACTGTTTCTGAATGCGCAACCGGTGACCGGTGTGTTTGCAGCTGCTGTATTTCTTGGAGAAAAGCTGTACTGGACCCACTATACTGCGCTGATTCTCGTCATTCTGGGAGTGAGTCTCGGCGCCGGAGTCATCAACAAACACAGGTCCCCTTGACTGATTTCCATCCATTACCGGGTCAAAGTTTAACTTGATGTTAACCAATTATTATCATTGCATTAACTTACACTTTCCCGGCATATGTCAAAATAGACATAGAAAGAATCAAGGGAGGTTGAAATGTTAATGCAATTCTTATGGAAACCTAAAGTTACCCTTTGGCTCACCGTGTGCACTCTGTTTGTCGCTCTATTTCCAGTGCAGGGTTTTGCGGCCAATGCACCGGTCAAAAATGTCATTGTTGTCATGATTGACGGCGCAGGTTCCACTCATTCCACCGTCACACGTTGGTATAACGGCGGCAAACCGTTAACCGTTGAACAACTTGTTACCGGTGCAATCCGTACTTACAGCGCAGAATCGTTAATTACCGACTCAGCGCCGGCGGCAACCGCTTTTGCAACCGGCAATAAATCCAATACCAAATTTGTCGGTGTCTTACCTGCCAAAACCACTATGCCCGGCGTTGCTCAAATCGCAGAAGATCTAAAATACAAGCCAGTTGCAACAATTCTCGAAGCCGCAAAAATACACGGCAAATCAACCGGACTTGTAGCAACTTCCAATATCCAGCATGCCAGTCCTGCAGGCTATTCTTCCCATACACACAACCGCGGCGATTATAACGACATTGCCGAACAGCAAGTGTATCTCGGCATTAACGTTTTATTCGGGGGCGGCAAGCAATACTTGTTGTCTAAAGAACAAGGGGGCAAAAGAACAGATGGAGAAAACTTGATCGATGTCCTCAAAAAACAAGGATATCAATTTGTGGAGACTCGCGATCAAATGTCTAAAGTTACCAGCGGTAACGTTTGGGGATTATTCGCCGATGATGACATGGCTTACGAATTTGATCGACAACAGTTCCGTCCTCAAGAACCGTCCTTGGCTGAAATGACAAAGAAAGCAATTCAGTTGCTTTCTAAAAATGAAAAAGGATTTATTCTGTTTGTTGAAGCCAGTAAAGTCGACTGGGCTTCTCATGCCAATGATCCCATTGGTGTCATTAGCGATACGCTGGCTTGGGATGATGCAATAAAAGAGGCTCTGGCGTTTGCGAAAGCTGATGGTCGAACCATGGTGCTTGCCTTTGCTGATCATGGCAATGGCGGCATGTCACTAGGAAACAAGTCAACAGACAAAACTTACGACACCCTTCCCCTTGCCAATCTGATTGAACCGTTGAAACAAGCTACGTTAACCGGAGAAGGCGTCGAAAAAGCGCTGGGCAACGATCTGTCGGAAAGCAATATTCGCTTCATAATGAACAATTTTTATGGTATAAGTGACTTGACTGCAGATGAAGTGACCGCCATTCAGAAAACAAAACCAGGCCTCATGAACTATACCGTCGGCCCGATGATCAGCCGTCGCTCGGTCATTGGCTGGACTACCAACGGCCATACCGGTGAAGATCTTTTTCTCTACGCCTATGGGCCGAATAAGCCAACCGGTACCATCGACAATACGGAACTGGCAACAATCCCGGCGCAAAGCATGGGACTTGATTTAAAAGCAGCCACCAACAATTTATTTGTAGAAGCCGACAAAACATTGAAGGGAATCGGAGCTACCGTTTTCCTGGATAAATCGAATGCCGCCAATCCGGTTGTCGTTGTCCAAAAAGGACTGAAACGTGCTGAACTGCCCGTCAGCAAAAACATTGTTAAAATTGCAGATAAATCCTATGCTGTACAAGGTCTTACTGTCGTCGCCGCAAAAACAAACAAAGTTTATATCCCGCAGCAGGCCATAGATTTAATTATCGCCAATTTATAAATACAAGCAACGTAAGGATATCGCATAAAGAAGAAAGCGTCTGTACACTTACGGACGCTTTCTTCTTCGTTCTCTCCGGCCTCTGGTTTTCACCCCGACTGCAGCGTGATTCATCTCTTGGAAGGATAATGAGTGCATAACCAAGAAATATTTCTACACTGCATATTTCAATAGTACCGGAGGAAAAAATGTTCGCCAAAATTAGGGAACTCGAAATCTTAATGAAAGAAACCAACTTCATCGTACCGCTTATCATTTTATTCATTTGCATTTTGCTCGGCATTGTGGTGAGCCAATTGATCTTTGCCAAGCTACGCAAAGTAGTCGTAAAGTTTGTCGGTGATTCATATTCCCTGGTACAGCGATCATTCCGCGGCATGCCTACCGTATGGGGTCTTCTTGTTGGCGGTTATGCAGCTGTTCATATTATTACCTTGCCGACAAGCGGTCTGCAAATCCTTGAAACATTGTTCCATGTCATTGCCATTTTGTCGCTGACCATCATGGGAGCTCGTTTAATCTCAGGGCTCCTAACATTGCAAGTTCAAAAAACTGCCGGAACTTTCGCATCCACATCGATTCTTGTCACTACGATTGAACTTATCGTTTATATTACCGGTTTACTATTTATGCTCCAATCCTTCGGCATCTCCATCACCCCGCTGCTTACCGCTCTGGGCGTTGGGGGTTTAGCCGTTGCGCTGGCTTTACAGGATACCCTGTCAAATTTATTTTCCGGCATTAATATTTTGTTGTCCAAACAAATTAAGGTTGGCGACTTCATCAAATTGTCGACCGGCGAAGAAGGAACTGTCGCTGATATGAACTGGCGCAACACCACCATTCGGCAACTTTCCGACAGTATGATTGTTGTACCCAATCAAAAGATTGCAACTTCCATCATCACCAACTACGCGTTGCCTTTCGAAGAATGTTCCATCACTATTCCGGTCAGTATCAGCTCTGATAGCAATCTCGAACAAGTGGAAAAAATCACATCCGTTGTTGCCAAAGAAGTTCTTCAAGATACCCCGGGCGGAGTCAATTCAGTTGAACCTTTGATCCGCTATAGCCATTTTGCCGAATTCAGCATCAATTTCAACGTCATTTTGCGGATCCATGCTATAACCGACCAATTCCTTATCCGTCACGAGTTCATTAAACGTCTGCATATCCGTTATCAGCAAGAGGGAATAAAAACTCCTTTTCCCGTTCGAGCACTCGCTCTTCAACCAACAAACCTTCCAGACGGCTCTCTGCCAAAATAGCTTTTCGCATTATCTATTTTCTCGTATGTTATATGCAATGCATTACAAAGGGGAGAAGATTTTCATCTTCTCCCCTTTTTCTCAAAGCGACCATCCTTACAGCAGTATCTGGGACTCTTCACTTGTTGGGTTGATCGGTTTTAATCCTCCGTTGTGTTGTTGCTTGGATAGGGATAGGTCTCCTGTATGATTAGAGTTTGGATTTTGGCTTGTGTGATTGGATCTGATGGGTTCATCTCAAGGGGTATAGCAAAAACACTCTCCTTGATGGACTGGTTTCGACGTGCAGAACTTGGAAAGAGGTTCTTTCGTAGGTTTTGCATTTCGCTGGAACCTAAAGTCACTGTAAGGATGGTGCTTGGTTATATTGTAGCATGCAAAACTTAATTTTGCAACTATTCCGTCAGCTTTTTCGTTGCGTTTTTCTTTTATCCGTTCGGCCCCCGGAACCTGACTCGCAAATCTTGCGGTTGCAACGTTTTCCCAAGCAAAATATTCAATGCCGCATTTGCCGTCGCGTTGGGAGTAATGATCAAATGCACATATTCGCCTTCTGTTTCTCCGGTGCCGGAAGCGAGCCCGCCCAGCATATTAAATTTCAAGTTGGAAAACTCCGTTTGTTTCCCCCGTTTTGAAAAATTACCTGTAAGGCCTTGAAATGCAATTCCTTTGACACTACCGGCATTCATTTTGAAATTGCCGTCTCCGTTCGCCTTGTCCCAATCACCGACGCCATTGATGCCGGCAGCAAAATCTGCGCGTCCTTGCACATCTCGATCCGTCAGTTGCCCAGCATCAATATTCTGCCCATTAACCTGTTGATGATATTCCATTGTCTTGGGAATCACGGTTCCGTTCAGGGTAATCGTCCCTCCCAAACACTGTGCTCGGCCTCCCACAAGAGTAAGCAATCCATCAACATAGCTGAATCCTCCGCTCGCACTGGAAAAAGCCAACTGACCCAAGGAACCTGATGGTATTTGGAAATTGCCGCGCGCTTGGTTTTTCTCCGGGGTTCCGGTCACTGTCGCCTGAAAGGCAATATTTCCTTTTAACGCGCTATTCGAATTAAAAACCGTAGTATTCATGCTACCGGAAGAAATATTCAAATTCAGTTGGGGCGGACCGTTCCCGGTCACCAAGGTAATTGCGCCATTTACAGAAAGACGTTGACCGGACAACGTCACGCCGACATTGGACAAATCCACCCGTTTTCCCTGCTTGCGAAAGCTACCGGACGCATTGGTTATGGCATACTCGGAGATCGTTCCCGAAGTTACGTTAAAGGTCCCGCTTGCCGTCATTGCGTCCATGCCGCCTTGTCCGGTAATTGTCGCCTTGAAATCCATCCGCCCTGTCAAGCCTTTATTGGTCAGACTTGCTCCATCCACATTTTGGCCTGACAAATTTAAATTAACCCGCGAACTTTTGGGCTGAATCGTCCCGGTTATACCCATCAATCCTCCCAATGCCTTGGCGCTGGCCCTATCCATGGTCAAAACATCTCCGGCATAACTGAAATTTCCCTCAGCCTCCGTGATGGGATAGCTGTCGAACTGGGCGATTGGAAGCTTGAAAGTTCCTTTGGCCGTCGGTTTGTCCATTGTCCCGCCCACATCGGCCTGAAAGGATGCTGTACCTGTCAATGCCGCATTTTGTCCGGCCAATGAAGCAAGGTTCAGTCCAGCGGAAGAAATCTGCAATCCAAGCACAGGCGAAGCAGGCGCAAAATCAATCGCACCTGTTACCGACAATTTATTTCCATCCGCAAGTACCGTAGCTTCCTGCAGCGTCACTGTTTTCTCTTGCAATTTTAGTTTCGCATTTCCCTCTTGCAAGGACATTCCCTGCAAAGTTACCGCCAGTCCTGTCAAAAGGCCCTCGCCATTCATTTGGACCCCGGATTTTTCCTGAACGACTGTTCCTTGAATATCCTTGAGCGTTCCTGCTGTGAGTTTGGGTGTTCCCGCCACTGCCGGCAACAAGGACTGGGCCTCCGCCAAATCCAGCGTATCAATTTTCAGCGCCAATTGCGTTTTTCCATCAGGCATCCATTTCCCTTTCGCGGATATTGAACTTGCCGACAGCTTCCCTTTCACATCTACCGACACTGCCGGCGCCGATTCATAATCCAATTCGCCGGAGATCGCCGTAAACTCTCGTTTCCAATTTGGCGTAGTTACCATAACCGTCACATCTTTCAGGGCGATTTCGCCGCGAAATACCGCCGTCCTCTCCGCTTGCGGCTTAACAATGTCCTGAAGACTCCACCTTCCGTTTTTATCAATGCCGAGAGTTAGCCGGACCTTCTCCAAGGCCACTGTTTTTACACTATCGATGCCGAATCTTCCTCCGAGCAAATCGCTTAATTTGTAACTGATCCGGATCTCGTCGCTGGAAGCAATCTGCGCCCCCGCCTTATCAGACAGCGTGACCTTCTTCAACACGGCAGCTCCCAGCAGGGAAAAATCAATTTCTTCAATTGCAATGCTTCCATTAATGGAAGCATTGACTTGTGAAAGCAAAAGCCCCTGTACCCCTGCCAAGACTCTGGGAGCTACCGTCTTCCAGGCAATACCGGCTACCATCAGCAAGGCAATAAGGCTGGCAAAAATTATCTTTTTATTCTTGAGCATGCAAATCACCTCAATAGATACTTTCGTTCAGCAGCCAAACAAAACCTTGCTGCCCTTGAATATTTTTTTGTTGCCAAAAACAAAACATTTTGATAGAATATTTTTAATTACATCAGTTATGGGATCAGGCTACCAGTAATAGGTGGTCGGGCTGATAAAGCAGCAGGTTATGCCTGTGGGACCTTTATAGGGTTTCACAGGCATATTTTTATAAAAAGCAGAGTGGCTCAGACATTTCTGTATTTTACAAAAAAAGTGAGGAACCGGATGCAATGCCGAACGCTACGATGGAAAAAATAAAATGGGTGTTATGGGTCATACTATTCGCCAACCTAGCGGTAGCTGGAGTTAAGATCGTCGTGGGGCAACTCATCCAAAGCGCAAGTCTTACTGCGGACGGTTTTCATTCTTTAACCGACGGCATTTCCAATGTTGTCGGTCTCATCGGTATTCAATATGCTGCCCAACCGGTTGATGAAAAACACCCGTATGGTCATCGCAAGTATGAATTTTTAACAGGCTTATTCATTGGTTTTATGTTGTTGGGCATTGCGTCCCTTGTGCTTTATGAAGCTTTTGACAAATTCATGCATCCGGTCGTTCCCAATATCACTGTGGTCAGTCTCGTCGCGCTGATTATGACTCTCTTCATTAATATTTTTGTTTGCCTCTATGAATATCGCCAGGGCCGACAACTGAACAGCACCGTCTTGATTTCCGATTCGCTCCATACCCGTAGCGATGTTTACGTTTCCATCAGTGTTTTATTTACCCTGTTGGGCGTCAAATTGGGTTTGCCCCCAATCATTGACCCCATAGCTTCTTTAGTAGTTGCTACATTCATCATACGCGCAGCGGTTCAGATCATCCGCTCTACCAGCGAAGTATTGTTAGATCGTGCAGTCGCCGACTCGGAGGCAATCCGGGACATTGCCCTCGAATTTCCAGAAGTGCGTGGAGTCCATGATATCCGTAGCCGGGGAACCCTGCAGGAACTTTATATTGACATGCATGTGCTGATTGATCCGGATATGGGAATCTCTCAATCCCATCAATTGTGCCACGAAGTGGAACAAAAAATATGTGAAAAACTTCATGTTGATGCCCGTGTCATGATTCACATTGAGCCCTTTCGTACTAAAAGCGATTATTGACCAAAACAGCTCTAATTTTTTCAAACTACCCGAGTTAGTGTTTGACAGAATGATTTCCTGTTGCTATAATTTTTTATAGTTGAATAAGCACGATACGGAACTGACGGATATAGTGGAATCAACCACATGAACCGTATTGGAAGTAACAGTCGACCGTCTGGGCAAATTTTGTTTTGCACAGATGGATTTTGTTTACCCTAAATTAAATTTGATACGATACGGAACTGGCGGATATAGTGGATGCAACCACGTGGACCGTATCGGAGGAAAAAGCCGACCGCCTGGGCAACATGCGTTTGTTCAGGCGGCTTTTTTATGCCGTCGAGTAACGCGCACCCATAAAAAAAGGAGTGTGGTAATCTATGAAAAATCGATGGCTCATCGCAACTTCCGCAGTCGGAATCCACATTTGCATCGGCAGCGTATATGCATGGAGTGTACTAACCAAACCGATCATGGCGGAACTCGGCATCAGTCTCAAAGAGACTCAATGGACCTTTTCCCTGGCTATTCTGTTTTTAGGTCTATCCGCCGCTTTTTTGGGTGGCTGGGTAGAAAAATATGGTCCGCGCAAATCCGGCCTGGTTGCCACACTTTTCTTTTGTTCCGGCATGTTTGGAACCGGCTTGGCCGTGTATCTAAAAAGCCTTTCTTTGCTATATTTTTTTTACGGCTTTATTGGCGGTATTGGGTTGGGAACCGGATATATCACGCCGGTATCTTCTTTAGTAAAATGGTTTCCCGAGAAGCGTGGTTTTGCTACCGGCGTCGCCATCATGGGCTTTGGCTTGGCCAGCTTGGTTGCCGGGCCGCTCATTCAAATACTGCTGCAAAAATATGGCTTGATTTCAACTTTTGTCCTGTTGGGTGTGTTGTACTTGCTGATTATGATTCCTTCCGCCCTATACCTGGCGCCGCCAAAAATAATCAGTGCTGTCGAAATGCAGAAGGCTGATTCCTGTTCAGTCACAGTCCCTGCTCCGACAACGGCCAACGTCGCAATAAAAACTTGGCAATTCTGGACGTTATGGTGGATGTTGTTCACCAATATCACCTGCGGCATCGGCCTTCTGAGCGTTGCATCGCCTATGGCGCAGGAAGCAGCGAACATGTCTCCGCTTACAGCTGCAACCATGGTTGGAATCATCGGCTTGGTCAATGGACTCGGTCGCTTGTTTTGGGCTTCCATTTCCGATTATCTCGGTCGTGCCAACACGTATATTGCCTTTTTTATCATTCAAGGCTTTGCGTTTCTCTGTCTGGCGCAAACGACCAGCAGCATTCTCTTTCAAGTTCTGGTTTATCTGATCATTTCTTGCTATGGAGGTGGGTTCTCCACGATTCCCGCCTTTTTGAGCGATCTCTTCGGAACAAAAGAACTGAGTGCGATTCATGGAAAAATTTTGACAGCCTGGGCTGCTGCGGGCGTTGTAGGTCCGCTTTTCGTTGCATGGATTAAAGATACTACCCATAGCTATACGGCAACTTTGCTTGTGTTCTCTTTTTGTTTTGTAGTTTCTTTGGTCGTTGCAACCGTCTTGAAAATAAAACAACAACATGTAGTAGCCACTGAAACATCTCTGTGAGCACATCGTGCTTTCCAATTCTTATCTTTTTATGCCCTTGACAAATCTTGCTGTTTCGCGCATTATTCAAATGATATTTTTATTTGGATAAGTAATTGGAAGGACGTGTTGCATGAAAAACTTGCTTGCCGCAATTTTCGCCGGAATCGTTTTCTCTATTACTCCGGTCGCGGCAGCTTCACCTCTGGAGATCAGCGGTACTGCTACCCTCAAATATGAATCGGATACCGCAGATAATACTCCAACCGAATCCGGCATGATGTACTCGTTAACCTTGCGGGGAGAACAGCCAATAAGTCAAAACTTATCCCTGTTTGCGGTTCTTGGCGCCCAGTATGCAGGCAATCCGGTTTTGGCAGATTATAATCAGAATTCTTATTTTCAGGATACCAAAATAGTAGTTGCCCTGGATCGATTTGGCTTACTATATAAGCAGAAAAATCTGACCTATACGCTGGGTCGTCAGGAAGCTGTCATCGGCGCAACGGCTCTTTTGTACAGTCGTTCAGAAACAAACATTGGCAAATATGGCTTTGTGGACGGCTTGTCTATCCAAGGTTCGATTGGCTCTATAAACATTTCAGCCATTGCCGCTCGTGAAAACAACCTCTGGTTGGCCAACAACAGCCTGTATGCCATCCATACCGGATATTATCTGTCCAAAATCTTCAACTTGGGAGTTACATGGGCAAAATACCAGCCTCAAGATGCATCGGCTACCCAGCATTGGGCAGCTGATGCAACAACAAATTGGGGGAAAAGCAGGTTGACCGTCGAATATGTCCAATCGGACTTTGCGTCAGACAATAAAGCGTACGCAATAACCGCAGGCTACGACTTTGATGGAAAAACAGCGCTGTATGTCACGAATTTTCGGGTGGAAGCCAATGCCGACATGGGCGCACAGAGTGATTTCGACAACAGTAACCGAGGTTTTCATTACGGGATAATTCACACCTTCAATGACAATCTGGCCTTGGAAGCAGTTTACAAAGATCAGTTTTTTCTGCCGGATAACTCAAAGAACGCCAAACTGGAAATAACAATAAAGAATAAATTTTAACCGGCAGGAAATCCGCCTTCTTTCTTCGAACTAATGTATTGATACAGTTCTTGGGAAAAGAAAGAAGGTGTGCAAAATGGTCACACGAGAAAACCTAGCCCGCTTACAGGTAACCATAGCTGATTGTTTTTATTCGTTAAGCCGAATTATGACTGCTGTTGATCAGCGTTTGCGTGAACAGTCCTATGTCGCCGTCGGAGATTCTTCGGTATTCCAAGACGTATCCACAGCCATGGACCGCAGTTCCCGCTGGTTCCCAAAGTATTTGACCCGCGCTTACGTGAAAGGGAAAAAACCTAACCGCGCGATCGGATATTGCATTCATTTAGGGCCATATTCCGATCCAACCACCGTGGCCTATATGAACAAATCGAGGCTGGAATTACCTTTTATCTCCATAGCCTGTCTGAAAGATATGCAGCCGGGGCCTTTGGAAGTTGACCGGCGGCAGATCTGGGACCGACTGTGGGACAGTGGTTGGTGGGCAACATATGAAGATCAGGTAACCGGACCATTGAGAACATATAACACCACTAAAGAAATCAGTGGTTTCCAGGCAACCATCACTGGCGCATTGGCAGATTTTTTTCTGCTGAATGATGAAGCCGCCATCACGGAACGAATTGTAAATCCGCTGGTGTTGTTGTATGAAGATCGAATGGATGAAGTTCTGCGCTCCCCTTATCTTTTGACTCGCCCATAAACAAAGCAGAGTGCTTCTGGGCAAACAGACACAGTTTGAATCTTTTAGGAAAGTTCAAACTGTGTTATTTTTTCAAAGTATTTTCAAATAAACAATTCCGATATTCTATTATATGTATTTCGCATTGCGCTTATGCGATTTATTATCTGGAAAGGAAGTGTTCGTTTTGTCAGTATCAGCAGTTTCATCCGCATCCAATACCACGCAAAGCGTTTCATCATCCCAAAGCACAGACGTTGAAATCAAAAACCTGGAAAAGCAGAAGCAAAAACTGCAAAAACAAATCAATGAAATCAACAAAGACAAAGCAAGCAGCGCCGAAGACAAGGCAAAACAAGTTCAGGCCATTCAGGCGCAAATTCAAAGCATTGACGCGCAAATCCAGCAACTGCGAAAAGAAAAAACGGAAAAACAAAATGACCAGACTCAACCATCCGCAGCTACTCAAAATACCAATACACAAAATAGCTCTTCGGGAAAACAGTTGGTCCATCCCCCCATCGATCTGGAAGTATAAACGCCGTTTTACATAACTTTTTCACGATCCGGGAAGACCCATCATCAGGTGGGTCTTTTTTTTGCGTCTTATCGTTATTATTTCTTTGGGCTGCCAGTAGGATTTTTTTCATGTTGAAGGGAATTAATGAAATAAAATAGGAATCAAACTTTGGGGAGGTATGGCTATATGTCGGTTCATCCACTCGCCGGGAAAAAAGCCCCCTTATCTTTGTTGACCAATATTCCTCGTCTGATCTCCGCTTATTACGCCAATCACCCCGACATTAACGATCCCGCGCAACAAGTTTCTTTCGGCACTTCCGGACATCGCGGCAGTTCATTCAAAAACAGTTTTAACGAAGCGCATATTTGCGCCATTACGCAGGCGATCTGTACTTGCCGCAAAGAAAAAGGCATCACCGGCCCTCTTTTTATTGGTTTTGATACTCACGCGCTTTCAGAACCCGCATTCATTTCTGCAATTGAAGTATTGGCTGCCAACGGAGTAGAGACGATGATTTCCCGGGAAATGAATTATACTCCTACCCCCGTCATCTCTCACGCAATATTGTCATACAACAAAGGGCGCCAGTCGGGATTAGCGGATGGAATTGTCATTACTCCTTCACATAATCCACCGGATAACGGGGGAATCAAATACAACCCACCCGATGGCGGACCTGCAGACACCAGTATTACGCAAAAAATCGCGGATCTGGCAAACAGTTTTCTATCCGCAGGGAATTTTGCCGTGCAACGAATGCCCTTTGAAAAAGCCCGGCGGGCTGCCAACATCCATGAACATGATTTCATGGATCCGTATGTCAAAGATCTGAAGAATATCATTGATATGGATGCGATCCGATCATCAGGACTGCGCATGTGCGCCGATGCACTGGGCGGCGCCGGTCTTGGATACTGGGAACCGATTGCGGACACTTATAAACTTAATATTGAACGATTGAACGCCTTCCCTGATCCAACCTTTAGCTTTATGACAGTCGACAGCGACGGCAAAATACGCATGGACTGTTCTTCCCCCTACGCCATGGCCGGGCTTATCGGCTTAAAGGATAAATATGATATTTCCTTTGGAAATGACCCGGATTTTGATCGTCACGGCATTATAACAAAAAGTGTCGGATTAATGAATCCCAACCATTTTCTTTCGGTATCCATTGATTATCTATTTATGAATCGTCCTGGCTGGAGTTCAGCTGCCGCTGTCGGTAAAACGCTGGTTAGTTCCTCCATGATTGACCGTGTAGCTGCCGGACTGGGACGAAAATTATCTGAAGTCCCTGTGGGCTTCAAATGGTTTGTCAAAGGACTCATGGATGGGTCTTTAGGGTTCGGTGGGGAAGAAAGCGCCGGAGCTTCTTTCTTGCGAAAAGACGGCTCTGTATGGACAACCGACAAAGACGGCTTCATTCTTTGCCTGCTTGCTGCAGAAATCACAGCCAAAACAGGAAAAGATCCCGGAACTTGCTATCAGGCATTGACCGAAAAATTTGGCGCACCTGTCTACGAAAGAACCGACGCGATGGCTACTACCCCGCAGAAAGCTGTGTTGGCGGCGTTATCACCCGAACAGGTAAAAACAGATGAACTTGCAGGCGAAAAAATAACGGCAAAACTGACTCGTGCTCCAGCCAACGGCGCTTCTATCGGCGGGTTAAAAGTCTGTACAGAAAATGGTTGGTTTGCTGCCCGCCCCTCGGGCACGGAAGAGGTTTACAAAATTTATGCGGAAAGTTTTCGGGGTGTTGCTCATCTAAAACAAATTCAGAACGAAGCAAAAGAAATTGTCGGTGCGGCTTTTGCAACCGCGGGAGTCTGATATGAGCAAACTTCCTTTCTGCCGTTTCTGGCGCACGTTTTTACCCACACTGTTTCTGTTGGCTACCATTGCTTTGTTTGCAAAATTCAACTATCCGCTACCCGGCTACGCGGACATTTTGCTTTGGGCTTCACGGCTGGACCCGATGCTGTGGATCGGCTATGCCCGCAACGGTGAAATCCCCGTTTGGAGTTGGGTCCCATTACTCACCATTTTTTCCACTCTCTTATTGGGCCGTGTTTTTTGCGGTTGGCTTTGTCCTGTCGGTGGTTTTTTAGCCATTCTGCATGCGATAAAAGTATCCGTTTTTCGCCTTATGGGAAAAGGAAATAGTGGCGCACCGCCGCATTGGGTCTCTCATTATCTGGGCAATTTGCGAATTCCCTGGTTTTTATTCACCTTGGCCATCCTGCTTGCGGGCAATAGTTGGCCCCTGTATATTACGCCGTTCAACTTGCTCACGGAAGAATTATCACGCATTTGGCGGCAACAGATTCCCTGGATGTTTCTTCTGCTGTTCTTTTTAGGTGTAGCGGTTTTTCCCCGTTTCTGGTGCATGTATATCTGCCCAACAGGCTTACTTTTTACTTTTCTGTCCAGATGGCGTTTCTGGCGGGTTTCTCCGCCAAAGTCCTGCGTTCATTGCGGTATTTGTGAAAAAATTTGTCCAACGGCTGCTTCAATTCCCCACTTGGGCATAACAACAGGCGATTGTCTGTTGTGTGGCCGCTGCAGCGAAAAATGTCCGGCGGGGCTATTTGAATTTACTCGTCCCTCTGCCGCGCCAAGCGAATTAAAAGAAACGTCAAGCTATTTCACCCGACGGGAAGTGCTTCGTTCCGGCAGCGCCTTGGTAATAGCAGGTGCGACTTTGCCGTTGCTGTCACGCACTGCGGAGGCCAACCCGTTGCGTCCACCCGGCGCCGTCGAAGAAAACGAATTCTTGACGCGCTGTAGTCGCTGCGGTCGTTGTATCAAAGGGTGTCCCAGTCAATGCATCACCGCTTTTTCCTTATCCAGCGGCGCCGGATTGTTTCTTACCCCGCACATTGTGCCTCGCCAGGCACGATGCGAATTGTGCCTGCAGTGTCAAAAAGTTTGTCCAACAGGTGCTATCGCACACGTACCCATCCCTCAGGTTTTAATGGGGCGTGCGGTCATAGATCACTCGCGCTGTCTCGGATGGGCGCAGGGAAAGCTCTGCCTGGTCTGCAAAGAGCAATGTCCGCAGCACGCAATTGATTCCGATACGAAAAACAGACCCAGTGTGCAAAAAGAAAAATGCGTTGGTTGCGGCGGCTGCGAAAATGCTTGTCCCGTCGATCCTGCGGCAATCACTGTTCATCCTCTGCCAAAACGGCGTCATAAAACAACATAAAAATATATCTATTGACAATTAATCGTTTTTAGGATATATTTATGTAGATTGTTTCCAAGTTACTTGAATTATACTTGACGATGTAAAAGAGCAAAGCCTGTCGCCCCGGATTTCTCTTGTTTCTCGTAGTCACGGATAGTATTGGTAACAGTCGGATGGTAATTGCGGCTGATAACGTGATGGCACGTTAAAATTACCAATTTCTGAATTACGGAGGAAGAAAATGATGGATCAACGACTTCAGCATCTGGTGAAGCGACTTGCTTTTATTGGCTATCGCCCACACGAGATCAGCAATATTGTTCAATCCGCTGCCAGTAGCAATACTGAATTGCTCGGCCAACTTGAACGATATGAGAAACTTGGCCTGCAATATCTGCACAATTATAGTCAGTAACGCAGCCTCATTAACCCGGGAGCATTAACTTCTCCCGGGTTTTGTTTTTATCAGCAGCTTTTCTTTCATTCTGCAAAAAGAATGTACTTCTATCTATATTCATAGTAAAATTAATTTAATATGCCGAAGTAATTATTGGCTTAATTTATTAAAAAAATAGGATTCTGTTCTGCGTAATTCAAAAAAGAAAGGAACGATAGCCTGAATGCTTGTCCACGAAATGATTTTTCAGGGAAAACCCTCGGACATCGCTTTGCACACTCCAGATGCAATATCCTATGCCGACTTGCAAAAGAACTTCACTGACTACCGAAACTTTTTTTATCAGCAGGGAATTTGCCCCGGTGAAAATGTTGGCATATTCTCCCGCAACTCCGCTGACTTTATTTATGCATATATGGCGCTTGCAAGCTTGGGGGCTATTGCTGTACCGTTGAATTTTCAACTGACTGCTCGAGAGATTGCTTACATTGTTAAAGATGCTGAAATGAAATGCCTTGTTACCATGGAAAAGCAGGATATCGATGCCGAGCTTAATCAGTTGGGGATTTTTACGGAAGTTTCGCAATTGATTATTCCCGAATTTACCGCAACTTTTGCCACACAGCAGTTTGCCAATGCGCCGTCGTTTGATGACACTATTTCAGAAACTTCTCCCTGTGTCATTATTTATACTTCCGGTACAACCGGCAATCCCAAAGGCGCCATTCTATCCCATAAAAACATTGTCAGCAATGCATATTCCATTGGATCTGCATTACCGCCCGCATCCAGCACCGATAATGTTTTATGCGTATTGCCCATGTATCATTCTTTCGCTTGGACCTGTTCCGTATTATATCCCTTTTCTTTGGGAGCATCGATCACGATTCTGGATGCGTTTTCTCCCAAAGAGACCATTGCTGCAATAAAGGAAAAGGCTGTAACTATCGTCTTTGCCGTCCCCCCCATCTATAATTACCTAACCCGAATCGGAGCTGCGGACGATCTACTTTCAGTCAAGACATTTGTGTCCGGCGGAGCCGCCTTACCGCAAAAAATCGCAGAGCAATTCCAACAGAAATATGGCGCGCCGATTTTGGAGGGATATGGGCTATCGGAAGCTTCTCCAGTAGTCGCGTTGAATCCATTTATGAAAACCAAGTTTTGTTCGATTGGCCGATCTTTACCCGGAATCAGTGTCCGAATTGTCAATTCAAAAGGAGAAACTTTGCCCCCGGGGGAAGTCGGCGAACTTGTCGTTCAAGGCCCCAACGTAATGCATGGATACTACAACTTGCCGCTGGAAACTTCCCGGGCGCTTCGCAATCACTGGCTGCATACCGGTGATCTTGCCTATCAGGATATGGAAGGTTATTTGTTCATTGTAGACCGTCTGAAAGACCTGATTATTATTAATGGTGAAAATGTTTATCCCCGTGAAATTGAAGAATTGCTTTATGCATTCCCCGGCGTGGTGGAAGCGGCAGTCATCGGCATTCCCGATTCGCTTCGCGGTGAAGCAGTCCGGGCATACATTGTTATGGAAGAAGGACAAGCCTTCGATCGTAAAACCGTCAGGGAATATTTGCAGCCCCGACTGGCGGCTTACAAGGTCCCCCGCGATATCGTCCGCGTTGATTCCTTACCCAAAAACAAAACCGGCAAAATCATGAAGCGTTTGCTCCGGGAGCAGGTCACAGCCGCTCGAACAAGCAACATTCAGACAGGCTGATCCGTTTTTTCTTCAACCTACAAATATTGTTTTCACACTATTAGCAGGATTTTACTATTATATGTCAAGAATACTAGCTTTGTGAGTTTTCTTCGTCTTATTTGCTTATAGGAAAGGAGCTATTATTATGGCAGACTTGAACGGCTGGGAAATTATTGATCACTTTGCTCTAATCGCACCGTATGTCAATGATATTATTCCCGGCGATATTGGTGTCACAATTGCCAAAGATTACAAATATACATTATACGTTCCTGCCGACAGCTTAAATCTGGGCACAAAAGTTGGAGATCCCGTCAATCCCGGAGGAACGCGTCAGGCCTTTGAAACCGGAAAATGTGCCGCTGGCGATAAAGGAAATATCT
>CAZSRN010000002.1:22034-45566 GCA_964609115.1 uncultured Veillonellaceae bacterium
AGGCCTTTGAAACCGGCAAGCAAGTAGTACGCGTTATCCCAAAGGATAAATCCGCTTACGGCGTCGGCTATATTGTTTGTTCCACCCCTTATTTTGATGACAACAAGGTCGCAGGCGTAATCACCATTACCCAGAGCACCGCGCAGTTTGAAAAAATCAACGGTGCAGCGACAGATTTGGCGGCTTCATCCGAAGAGTTGTCCGCCAGCATTCAGGAGCTGGCCAGTCGAGCTTCTCAGTTGGCTTCCACGAGCAAAGAACTGGATAATCTCAGTCACGACTTGCAGGATAATGCAAAAAAGACAGATGAAATCGTTGCTTTTATCAAGCAGGTCGCCGGCCAAACCAACTTACTGGGTCTGAATGCAGCGATCGAAGCGGCTCGAGTCGGTGAAGCCGGACGCGGATTTGGCGTTGTTGCAGAAGAAGTGAGGAAGTTGGCGGCCGCCAGTGCCGAATCCGTAAAAACAATCTCTGCTGCTTTAGGAAACATTGCGACATCCGTCACCTCATTAACGCAAAAAGTTCAAGAAATCGACATGAATGCTGCCGGTCAGACTGCGGCCCTGCACGAAATGGCCAAGGCGAGTCAGGAACTTGCTTCTCTCGCCAGTGGTCTTTCACAAGCTTCCAGGGAACTTTTCGAACTGGAATAAACTTTATTATTTTTTTCATTTGAATTGTTACATAAATTTCTTACAAAACCAATGGCTGCTTTACACAGCAATTGGTTTTGTTTTTTTATTTCATATTTTTATGGAGCAGGACTTTTTTGGTATTGGCAGAATATTAACAACAGCAACTCGGGTAAAACGGTTTTGTATTCATTCAATCAGGAAATAGCAGGAAGTTGAGGTGAACTACTCAAGAATGGTTTTACTTGAAAAATTTGATGGGATGATTCGCAAGTTTGAAGAAAAATGCCTGGTTTTACTGATCACTTGTATGTTGTTTTTAGGCCTTATGCAAGTTTTTAGCCGTTTTGTTATCCAAAAACCAATCGGTTGGTCAGAACCCATGCTGACCTACATGTTTGTTTGGAGTTGTTTTCTTGGAGCCAGTCTGGCGGTAGCACATCGCGCTCACTTTGAAGTAGAACTTTTTGTAGACCTGCTAAGCCCCAAAGCACAAAAGCTTATTGCATTCCTTGTGCATGTGTTGATTATCGGCTTCAGTGTCATCATGGTGTGGAAAGGCCTGATACTCGTGGAAGCGAACCAAACGCAAGAAATGGCCGCTATGCCGTTTTCTATGGTTTGGCCTTATTTAGCAATGCCTGTCAGCGGTTTTTTTGTGATCATTCATAGCCTGACACTCATTTTTAGTTCGCGGCGGGGAGGAATTTGCTAAGATGGCCTTTACTCTATTTTTTGCTTTCATCGGACTATTAATCATTCGCACGCCTATTCCTTACGTTCTGGCGATTGCCGCGGCGCTTGCACTGATATTGAATACAGATATGGATACTGTTGTGATTTTACAGCGCATGTACACAGCTTCCGAATCGTTTTCCTTAGTTGCCGTACCCTTTTTTATCTTAGCGGGAGGTTTTATGGAAAATGGTGGCATCTCCCGCCGTTTGGTTGCTTTTGCATCCACTCTCGTCGGTCACATTAAAGGCGGTCTTTCGATGGTCAGTATTGTTGCCGCCATGTTTTTTGCGGGGGTATCCGGCTCTACAGCTGCGGATACCGCTGCCATCGGCAGTATACTCGTACCTGCCATGGAAGAAAAAAAGTATGGCAAGGACATGGCAACCAGCGTCGTGGCAACGGCCGGTTCAATCGGCATTATTATTCCGCCCAGTATTCCCATGGTTATTTTGGGTGTCACTGCAAGCATTTCGATTGGCGGACTCTTTCTCGGCGGATTCATTCCCGGAATTTTGATGGGAATTGCACTAATGCTCGTCAGCTATGTTTTTGCCGGCAAGCGCCATTTGCCTGCCGAACCCAAGGCCACTTTGCCGGAAATCTGGACCAGTTTTAAAGACGCGATTCTGGCCCTGATGACCATGTTAATTATTCTCGGCGGAATCATGTTTGGAATATTTACCGCAACGGAAGCTTCTGTAGTTGCAGCTATCTACGCTTTTATTATCGGCTATTTTGTGTATAAGGAGCTCAAGCTTTCCGACCTACCAAAAATCATGGTCAAATCCGCAGTCACCAGTGGCGTTGTTGTGTTTTGCGTCGCTACCGCTTCTGCCTTCGGCTGGATTTTAGCCTATGAAAAAATTCCCTCCATGATGGCCGATCTTGTGCTTTCAATCTCCAATAATAAATTTGCGGTTCTGATGTTAATGAATTTGCTGATGTTATTCATGGGAACATTTCTGGATGTCGCTCCGATCATCATCATTCTCGTTCCTATCATTTACCCAATTGCCATGAAGCTTGGCATCGATCCGATTCATTTTGGCGTCATGACGATCGTTAATATGGCCATCGGTCAATGTACTCCGCCTGTCGGCATCGCTTTGTTTGTGGCTACCGGCATTTCTAAAATATCCTTGAAAGAAATGTTACCCACATATCTAAAATATATCAGCGCCATGATTGTGGTCCTTGTAATCATTACGGTATTTCCTGATTTAATTACCTTTGTCCCCCGACTCGTTATGGGAAGCAAGTTATAATCATTCGGTCATGGGAGACTCTCGTGGGAAGGAGGAGTCGGATTATTTGTGAAAACTCCCGTTGTTCCATGCTTTGAATCACTTCTTTAAAAAACACATTTTGGAGGAGGAACTGAAAAATGAAAAAAAACATACTGCCCTCATTGTTGACCGGTCTATTGATGACCACCTTGTTTTTTACCGGTTGTGGAGGTGGCAAACCCGCTGCCGCACCTGAGAAAAAAAGTGAACCGCAAAAAATTGTTTTAAAGGCATCGTCCGTATTGCCGGACACACATCCAACCAATCGCGCGATGAAGTTACTCAGCGACAAAGTCAAGGAAAAAACCAAAGGGCAGGTAGAAATTCAAGTGTTCGGCAGCAGTCAGCTGGGCGAGCAACGCGATAACTTGGAACAACTGAAACTTGGCACTTTGGATATGATGATGACTGCCGCCGGCCCGCTGGGACAATTTGTTCCCACCGTCGACGTTGTCAGTTTGCCTTATGTTTTTCGTGATCTCGAGCATCTTCACAAAGCTCTGGATGGCGAACCCGGCAAAAAACTTGCTGCAGATATCAATAAAGCCGGTTTTGTTTTCTTGTATTACAGCGATTCCGGGTCCCGCAACCTGATCAATAACAAACGTCCCATTCTAATCCCGGAAGACTTGAATGGAGTAAAAATCCGGGTCATGAATAGTCAGTTAATGGTAAACACCTTGAAAAACATGGGTGCCATCGCCACCCCGATGGGACAGGGCGAAGTATATAGCGCCCTACAACAGGGAGTTATTGATGGATGGGAAAACAGCCCGACCGTTCTGTTGCAATTAAAGCTGTATGAAGTATCAAAATATTTCTCTTGGACTCGCCACTTTATTTCGCCGGATGTTGTCTTAATGGCCAAAAAAACCTGGGAAAAATTATCACCCGACCAGCAGAAGGCTGTCATGGAAGCAGCTAAAGAAGCCGCAATTGAACAACGCAAAATGTGGGCTGCCGATGAAAAAACTTCTGTAGATGAATTAATAAAAAAAGGCGTTCAATTTAATGAAATCAAAGATGTTAAACTCTTCCAGGCGAAAGTGCAACCGGTCTGGAAAACTTATACCGATAAACATGGCTCCGACTTGCTGACCCAAATCCAGAACATAAAATAAGTTTAATCCATTAAATCCAACAGGGCTCCGTCTATGGCCCGTTTTAATTCCAGGCATAGATGAAGCCCTAAGTTTTCTTAATAACAGGGAGATGAAAATATGAAATCAGTTGTACTAACGCAAGCCAAAACTTTGGAAATTCAAGAACACCCCATCCCCGAAATAAAAAATCAGGATGACATTCTGATACGGGTCAAAGCTGTAGGAATCTGCGGGTCCGATGTACATGCCTATGACGGATCCCTGACTACAATCCAATATCCTCGTACAATCGGTCACGAGGTGGTCGGTGAGGTAACCGCAATAGGATCCGGCGTAACGCATGTAAAAGTCGGCGATCACGTCGCCATGGACCCGGTGGTCAGTTGCGGCAAATGTTTACCTTGCCGCAAAGGTCGCCGCAATGTCTGCCGCGAAGTCAAATGTATGGGAGTTGCCGCTGAAGGCGGCGCAGCCGAATATATCATTTTACCGGCTCTGAATGTTGTGAAAATGCCGGCCGATATTCCCTGGCGGGATGCGGTACTGGCTGAACCTTTTACGATCGGAGCAAATTCAACAGCCCAAGCCCGGGTAGTTCCCGGCGACATGGCTCTCGTCATGGGAGCAGGCACCATTGGTCTGGTTGCAATGCAGGCAGCCAAACTACGAGGCGCCCGAGTGATGATCGCCGATATCGTGGATAACCGCTTGGAATTGGCCAAAAAACTGGGAGCTGACCGCGTCGTCAACACCAAAAAAGAAGATCTTGCCGCTGCGGTTGCCGATTTCACGGACGGAGAAGGAGTCACTGTATTCATTGATGCCGTAGGCGTTCCGGCATTGCTGGTTCTGGGGACGGAATTGACGGCTCCAACCGGCCGTGTAGTTGCTCTGGGCTTAACAGGCGACCAGCTGACCCTCCCTCAAGCCGCTATTTCCAAAAAAGAACTTGAACTGATCGGATCGCGAATGCACTCCAATCGTTTCCCTGAAGTCATTGGTTGGATCAGTGAGAAAAAGGTGCAGCCTGGACCTATGGTCACACATGCGTTTCATTTTACCCAAGCGCAAGCCGCTTTTGACCTTATTGAGAAAAGCCCGCAAACAACCTGCAAAGTGATTCTGACTTTTGACTGATATTCTTAGAGCTGCCGGAACGGCAGCTCTTTTTTATATATCGCACCTCTGGCTTTTCAATAGCTGATCACGGGGCCTGCTGCTGAAGTTTCTCCAGAAACAGGATCACATCCCCCTGTTCACAAAGCAGATAGTGGGCAACTGTCGAACGGATTCCTACCCGAATCGTCGCCGCGGACTCCGGCAGCGCCTGAAACATGTCTTCGTCAGTCCAGTCATCGCCGATAGCCAAAACAAACTCATACGCCCCATCATCCAGTGCCGCCAAAGCTGCTGCTCCCTTATTGGCGGACTTGGCCCGAACCTCTACAACCTTATTTCCGTCGATTACTTCCATGTTGGTTTGGAACAGCAAATTATTCAATTCAAATTTAAGTTCTTGCGCCATAAAATTGGCGGATTCCGCATCAGACAGCCTGTAATGCCAAGCTATTGAGCACTCCTTCTCTTCCAAAAAGGAAGCCGGCAGGCGTTCCGCATAGAACTCCAGCAATGGGAAAATCCGCTGCTTCCAGCGGCTGTCGGGAAAAGCCCGTTTTCGCCAAATTCCGCCGCGTCGTTTCATCCACGCACCGTGCTCCGCCACAAGAGCCAACGGCAACTCGCCAAAATGCTGCTGAAGAAATTCACGAGGTCTTCCGCTGACAATAGTAATATCGTTGCATGGGTCATCAGCAATCGCTCTCAACACCTGCAACAAGTGACCGCCGGGCAATGCCAATTCCGGTGTTCGCGCCAATGGCGCCAAGGTTCCGTCATAATCAAAAAACAAAGCTCTGCGGTCCGCCTGTTCATACTGCCTAATTAGCTCATTTTGTTTGTCTGAAGTGAGTATTTTGCCGGCAATTGCCTGATTGGAGGCGGACATGTCCGCCAAGGTATGAAGGAAAATGCGCCCCCACTGATGCACATCATGTTTTTTCACATTATCCCGCATCGCAGTGATTCGAGTCGCTTGTTCTTTCTGCGGCATAGTCAATGCCTGTTGAATCGCATCCGCCATTTCTTCCCGACTATTTGGGTTTATGATCAAGGCTTGCGGTAGCTCTCGGGCAGCACCCGCCATTTCACTAAGAATCAAAACTCCGGTGTCCTTTATTCGCGAAGCAACAAATTCTTTCGCCACCAAGTTCATCCCATCCCGCAATGGAGTAACCAATGCCACATCTGCGGCGGAATACAAAGAACTTAATGCCTGCAAGCCCAGATTTTTATAAAGATAAGCAATGGGAGCCCAACCAATATCGCCAAACCGCCCATTAATGCGTCCCACCAATTCATCAATTTCCCTGCGCATATCCTGATAACGGTCGACACCAATCCGCGACGGCACAACCAGCAACAGTAAAATGACTTTTTTATGCCATTCGGGCTGACGCTCCAAAAACAATTCGTAGGCCCGTAAACGTTTGGCAATCCCTTTGGTATAATCCAACCGGTCCACTGATAAAATTGCTTTTTGTTGTCCTAGTTTTCGTCGGATAATCTCTGCTTCACGACAGACTTTTTTGCTGCGAGCCGTTCCCTGATAGCGATCATAATCGATCCCTATCGGAAAAGCATCGGCTTTTATTTCGCGTCCTTGATACATGATACGGTCAATTTGATGCTGATGTCCCGTAAGCCGCAATACCGTAGTCAGAAAATGCCGCACGTAATCGACCGTATGAAATCCAATGACATCAGCGCCAAGCAAGCCTTCAATCAAAGAAGTCGCCCACTTTCTCGGCAACATGCGAAACACCTCATAAGCCGGAAAGGGAATGTGCAGAAAAAAACCAATGGAATGATTGGGGCAGCGCTGCCGCAGCATCGCCGGCAACAACATGAAATGATAATCGTGAATCCAGATCACATCTCCCGGTTGCACCGACCGAGCAACAACATCGCAAAATTGTCGGTTCACTTCTTCATAAACTTTCCACATTTCTTCTTCATAAACAGTAATCGTGGGAAAATAATGAAACAGCGGCCAAATCGTTTTATTGCAAAATCCAAGATAAAACTTGTCCATTATCTCTTCTTCCAGAAAAACGGGGTCGCATCCATATCGTTCGTTCAGTTGATGACGAACCATGGGTTGATGTATTTCGGCAATACTGTTTCCAGGCCATCCTACCCACAAATATTCCGATAGCTTTATGGTTTCAGTTTTTCTTCGATCTAGAAACGCGCCCAGCGCACTGACCAATCCGCCTGCGCTTGGACCGACTGTCATCTGTCCGTTTTCAATGCCAACAGTTATCGGCATCCGGTTGGACACAATAATCAAACGTCCTTTTTTTCCTGTTGTTGATTTACCCATTGACATTCCTCCCATCATTCTAACTACCGGTTATTTATTAAAACTCGCAGGAAACTCCTCGTAAATGAAGAATTTTATATTATGTCTAAATAGCATGAAAATTCACTGTAGATAATTATACCATATTCATCAATGACCGGAGGGATGACATGAACGCTTCGACATGGTACAAGGATGCCGTGATCTATCAAGTGCATGTTCGCTCCTTTGCCGATTCCAATCGGGATGGTATCGGCGATTTCCCCGGACTGACGGATAAATTGGATTATATCGTCAATCTGGGAATCACCGCGCTCTGGCTGTTGCCTTTCTATCCATCGCCGTTGCGGGATGACGGCTATGATATTGCAGATTACCGCAAGATTCATCCAGACTACGGAACAATCGCCGACTTCCGGCGTTTTTTGAAAGCGGCTCATGCCAAAGGGCTGAAAGTAATCACCGAATTGGTTCTGAACCACACTTCAGATCAACATTCCTGGTTTCAACGGGCACGTCATGCCAAACCCGGCTCAAAATTCCGAAACTATTATGTGTGGAATGATACCGACAAAAAGTATGCAGAGGCCCGAATTATTTTCAAAGACTTTGAAACTTCCAACTGGAGTTGGGATTCAGCCGCTCAATCCTATTATTGGCACAGATTTTACCGCCATCAGCCTGACCTCAACTTCGAAGAGCCCGCCGTAAGACAAGAAATTTTTCGCATTGTCGATTACTGGTTTTCTATGGGGGTGGATGGCCTGCGGATGGATGCTGTCCCATATCTCTATGAACGAGAAGGAACAGATTGCGAAAATCAGCCGGCCACACACGCGTTTCTGAAAGAGTTGCGGCATCACGTTGATACTCGGCATCCCAACCGCATGTTACTGGCTGAAGCCAATGGCTGGCCCGAAGATGTTGTGCAATACTTTGGCGCGGATGACGAATGCCACATGGCTTTTCATTTTCCTCTTATGCCCCGCCTTTATCTGGCTGTCGGCATGGAAAACGCATGGCCGGTGGTAGACGCACTTTTAAAAACGCCGGTAACCTCGGAAAAATGTCAGTGGGCCCTTTTCCTGCGCAACCATGATGAGCTTACTATGGAAATGCTAACGGAGGAAGAGCGTGATTTTTTCGTAAAACTGTACGCACCAGATCCCCGTTCACGAATCAACCTGGGAATTAGAAGGCGGCTCTATCCTTTACTGAATGGCAACCGGCGCAAATTGGAACTGCTGAATGCACTGCTTCTGAGTTTGCCGGGTTCTCCGGTTATTTACTACGGCGATGAAATAGGTATGGGCGACAACATCTATCTGGGTGACCGCAACGGAGTCCGTACTCCCATGCAATGGACCTCCGACCGCAACGCCGGATTTTCCCAAGCCAACCCGCAAAAACTGACATTGCCGGTAATCACCGAACCGCAATTTCATTATGAAAGTATCAATGTTGAAGCACAGGAACAAAATCCAAACTCTTTTCTTTGGTGGTTGCGCCGCTTAATTGCGTTGCGAAACCGTTACCTGTCCTTTGGCCGTGGCGCTACACTTTTTCCTGCTTCAGACAATAATAAAGTATTGGCATTTATGCGTTGCTTTGCCAATGAAAATATTCTTGTTGTAGCCAACATGTCCCGTTTTGTGCAGCCTGTTGCCATTGATTTGTCGAACTGGTCCGGCCTGATCCCTCACGAAATGATGGGAGGCAGCATCTTCCCGGCCATCACTTCAAGTCCATACGGAATTAGCCTGGGACCACATTCTTTCTACTGGTTCAGCTTGGAAAAAAGGCAATTGCGCGGTCGCACCGTTGACGCACAACCAGAAGCATCGTCCGATGAATTGCCTATACAGGATCTCTCCTCACTGGATGAACTTTTGTCCCCCGCAATCTGGCAAAAAATGAATGTCAAATTACCAGCGTTTCTGGAGGCACTTCCTTTGCAGCCGGTAGGTCATTGTGTACGCGTTGCCCATATTATCGACGGATTTCTGCTTCCCACCGGGCGTCATGTCCTTTTTATCGTCCGCGTCGAAACACCCTCCATCTCTTCCATTCGAATCGCAGTCAGTTTATCTTTATATCGTCGTTCTACCGACAAATCGGGGCCCTTGTTATTCAGATTCCGTATCAATAACAGCAGCCTGTGCGAACTGTCCGATGCAACGTTCGATCCCGGTTGGCAATCCTGGCTCTATGAGTTCTCGTTCGCGCAACGGCACCTTCACGGGCGAGCGGGCATACTCTCTTCCTCTCGTTTCGCCGAGTTCGTAAAGCCGCTGGAAATCAGCCATCCTGAACTGGTAAACGCCGACCACAATCACTTTTCGCTTGTATTTCGCCCCTATCATGTATTAAAACTCTTTCGTCAGCTGGATGCCGGACTTCATCCTGAAAAAGAACTGGGCCGTTTTTTACGAGAGCAGGCCGGATTTAAAAAAGCTCCCGGCGTTCAAGCTTCTATCGAATATGTGGACGACAATGGCATTTCTTGTACATTGGCGGTTTTGCACACATTTATTTCTCACCGCCGCGATGGAATGCAATATGTAAAAGACAGCCTCCTGCCTTTCTTTGAAAGCGCCTTGATGCTTGGAGCCGATCTGAATCAGTTGCTGCCATCGAGTCCCTCTCCCTTGCGTCTTGCTTTGGCTCCGCCCAATGAGCAGACTCGAATTGTCATCGGTCCCATGATGGAAATAGCCGGACGAATTGGTCTGCTAACACACGAGCTCCATGCTGCGCTGACTTCTGTTCCAACCGATCCGGTTTTTGCCCCTGAACCTTATACGCTTCATTATCAAAAACAAATGTCCCATGGCATGCTGCATCTATTGGACTTTACATTGCTGCAGTTGCAGGAGATTCAACCCTGGATGGAACCTTCTCTGCAAAAGCAGTTGGACTCCATCCAACGTCGAAAAACTCAAATGGAATCCCTTTTTAAACAGCTGGGACAAAATCTATTTCATGCCTATCGCATTCGTGAACATGGCGACTACCATTTGGGACAGTTGCTGGTTGACGAACAGGGAGAGTTCTGGATCATTGATTTTGAAGGCCAACCCGTCCGTCCCTTATCAGAACGCCGCATTAAACGTTCGCCGCTCCGGGATGCGGCAAGTATGCTATGGTCTTTTTATACCTGTGTTCATGCCATGGCTGACAGTCACAGCGCCGCTTATCTTCCTGGAACTGATAAAATTCGTCTTGGCCAAATTGCCGATCTCTGGTGTTGTTGGGTGTCGTCCGCATTTCTCCGTTCCTATTTCAATGCTGCTCGCGAAATGGAACCTCATCATCCCGCCGGACTACACCGTATCCACGATGCCGCCTTACTTCTTGATTGTTTCTGCATAGAAAAAGGGCTGGAAAAGATAAATCTGGATATTGCCCGCACCGGACGGCCTGCCGAAATCAGCCTCTCCGGCCTGCAGTACTGGCTGGATAGTCTGTCTTCCAGAGCACCTCACGCCAAACACTGAATTTTCATTAGTCTGGGTCCTGCACAAACTTCAAGAGCAGGCAAATCGATCTATCGCTTTGCCTGCTCTTGCTTCTTTTTGTTTTTCTACATTGCACCTAAATTTTCCAGACCAACATGACCTCAGTTCCTTCGTTGTTGTACATCATGTGTTGCGTCGTCGACAGCATGATTGGAATTCCGCGTCCCATTCCCACGTCTTCACCAAAACTGAACAACTCGTCCGGCTTTGCCCGTAACCGTTGCAAAAGTGCATTGCCCGCAAAACCCATTCTGGAGCTCTTCACCCGAACAACCAACTGTTTCCCTACTTGATTGAAACGGAGTTGCGCCCGATGTTGGCGGGCAATTCCGTCCCGGCATTCCAGTGCATTGGCAAGTGCTTCATTGACTGCGACCTCCTGGATTGAATGAGTCATCCCTGTAACTTCCGCCAGAATAGCCACGATTTCGCCTCTCATTCGTTGGTAATCGCCATACCCATTGAAGTGTAAAATTTTCGGCCAGCCACTCTGCGAGAGCTTGTTTTGCGGTAATGACCGCACGTGAAGGCAAACCGCTGTTGCGTCATCCCTGCAAGAGGAATCTTGCGCCAAGTCTTCCAAATACTTTATCATTGCAGGATAATTACTCAGCGGCGCATCCTCGCGATTCACCAACAACTCAGCCAATCCGTCCGTCAAAAAATAACAGGAATCCCCCTCATGTAACGTCAACGAATGTGCGTCAAACGTTTCTGCCGCATTTACTCCCAGATACATTCCGGGATGAGTCATTGCCCCTTGATAATTTTTCGTTGCCAGCCAAATTTCCGGAATCCCCGCGCATACCCACCGTAGCTGCCGAGTCTGAAAGTCAAGTTCAAAACCCAACGCACCGGCAAAAGTGCCTTCATCAAAGTATTGGCCCGTCCGCTTATTGAGCCAGCGCATTTGTTCCGCCAATGGCAAGTCGAGTTCATTGACTTCCCGCAACAACACATGCATGGAAGAAGTGTGCAGCGCTGTTCCCAGCCCATGCCCCGTAGCATCAACGATATAACCGCGCAAAACCTGGCCATTGTAACGCCAATCCATAAAATACAAATCGCCGCCGACATAACTATACGGGTGATACACCGTTTTTATATCCACCCATTCGGTCGCCTTCGCCATCGTCAACAATGCGTTTTGCACTCTTGTCGCCAGTTGAGCATCCCTGCCGATTTCTTGTTCACGCCGGACTTCATCCGATACATCTCTAATAGTCAACACCATCAAGTTACGATCTCGATATTTTACCAACGTTGCCGACCGTTCCACCTGCACAAACGAACCATTTTGGTGGCGCACGGTGCGGCGTTGCACAGGCAGGAACTGTTCCCGCCGGACTTGCTCTAAAAATGCGTTGATGTTTTCCCATGTATCCACCGTAATTTGACGAAGCGACAAATCCGGATCTTTTTGCGGATCATAGCCAAAGCGTTCGCCAAAACGGGCATTGGCTTCCAAAATCTTCCCCGTATCTGGATCACAGATCAGGACAGCTTCCGGCGCTTGCTCCATTACCGCCCTGTATCGGGCTTCGCTTTCAACCAAGGCGTCTTCCATACGCTTACGTTCCGTAATGTTACGCGCAATTCCCAGAACACCAGTAAGGTTATGGTCAGCATCAATCATCGGCAATTTTATTGTTTCCAGCAACGCTTTTTGCCCATTATCTGCAAAAGTAATCCATTCTTCATTCATACTGGGTCCTCCCGCAGCCATCGCCATCCTGTCATGCTCACGAAAGGAATCCGCCACGTCTTTACTCACAAAATCATAATCTGTTTTGCCGATAATTTCGGTTTCCTTGGCGCCAAAGAATCTTTCAAACATGAGATTACAGGATAAATAAACCCCATCCGCATTCTTTAACCAGATTAAGTCAGGTAAAGCATCGACCAACGTACGCAACTGCGCTTCTTGTTCGGCCAGATCCCGGGCCATTTCTTTGCGTCGGGTAATATCTATGCCAATTCCGGCAAAATAATGTTTGCCGTCCATTTGCAAAGGCACCGCCGTCAAATACATGGGAATTTTGCTTCCGTCTTTTTTGAGCAAGTCCGCTTCTGCGCTGGCAAATCCCTCTTGATTCGCTCGCTCTATTTCTCGTGTAATCATGGCGTACGCTTCCAAGTCGTCTTTATACCAGTCAGCCAGGGTCATCTGAGACAACTCTTTTGCCGTATATCCCGTCATGACTTCATGATGCTTATTCCATCGAACGAGATGCCCCTGTTCATCATACAAGTATAAAATGCCGGGAACACTATTAAACAATGCATCGGTTAATACCCGTTCCCGTTGGAGATTCTGTTGCATCTCCGCCAGTTCTTCATATTGCGCCGTAAGTTCCTGGTTTGCCGCAGTTAAATCTGTCGTTCGTTCTGCAACTTTCTGCTCCAACTGCTCATTTGTAACCAAAAGATTTTGGTTTAACAATTCAATTTCATCATTCATGGCTTGAATTTCTTCATTCTGCGCACTCAAATTTTCATTGGCCATCGCCAGTTCGTTAGTTCGCGCTTCCACCCTGCCTGCCAAATTTTCGTTCAATTCCTGCAACCCTGTTTCCAGTTGAATCACTTTCCTCGAAATGACTATGGATAATAATAATGCAAATCCAATACTGATCGACACAAACAGCAATGCTTTATCGCGCGCTTCATGAGCATCGCGAAAAAACTGTTGTCCGTGCTCTTGTGAAGCCGCTCGTAATGCATCCATTTCTTTTTCTATTTTAGCCACTTGCTCTTCGCCGATAGTTTGCGTTATTAATGCGGCTTCCCGTCTTCGACCATCAAGACTCATTCGGATAACCTGTTCCCGGATCTGTTTCCAATCAAGAAATGTTTTCAATGCCGCATCCACCAAGGCAGGATCACCCATAAAGCGTTCCCGCAGCAAACCAAAGTTGGCCATTGCTTTCGTTTCTTCTTCGTCAACCCGAATACCATATTGGGTGATTTCCGCTTCCGAAGCCGCCAAAACGACATCTTTCATTGACCTGTGCATACCCACCACATTTTTATCAATGCGCAATACGGCTACCCATGCAATAACGGAGCGGTCATACAGAGTTTCCGTCAATTCAGCCACTCTATTGACGGAATTATAACCAATCCAGCCAATACTCAACATCAATGCAATCAAGAGTCCAAGCAGAACAGGCATCATTATTTTTCGTTGCATTTTCAGTGCGCCTCCGTCTTGCGTCCAACTATAAAAACTTTTATATTTTGTTTCGTTGTCATCCTATAAAAAACCTGCAGAAAAAATTGCCGGAACTCACCTCTTTACGGAGTTCCGGCAATTTCAACAAAAAGCGGTCTTATAATTTTTCGTTTTATTATACGCTAAAAATCACAGCCACATCACACCGATTCCAGCCGCCAGCATCAGCACTCCTGCGAGCAAATGCAAACGTTTGGCATTTTTCGCCTGCCAGTCCGAAGCCTTTTCCACTGTTACTTTTCCCATATAGACAAGGCTGGCGATCAGAATCAGCGGTAATATAAAGATCAGATTATATACAACGAGGTAAGCAAAAAAAGCGGGGGTCATTCCCCATTTTGCCAAAATACCAAGAGCAAAAAAATAAGGTCCGCCGGTACAAGGAAGCTCTATCAGAGTAACCAAGCTTCCCATGGCAAAAGATGCCCAAGGTGATGTTGCCTTGCGCAGCAGCGAAAATAAAAAGGGCCGCCAGGCCCGGGGAATTTCAGTCGTAAATCCACCCGCCCCATAAGCAAAAAAATCCTTGAGATTGAGAATGCCAACTCCAATAGCAAGAATTCCAACAAAATTCCGCACGATATCCGATATCCCAAGAAAGGTCAATGCTTTCACAAATCCAATCCCAACCAGCATATAGGTAAGAAAAACCGACAGTATAAACGAAACGGCTGATACAATCAGCCGCTTTCTGCTTTCATGATACAAACTGATGAAGCTGAGCAAGATGACCAGTACCAATATCGCACAGGGGTTTACTGAGTCCGCCAGCGCCGCGCCGATAATTCCTAGCATCCCCGTCGTATCCGGCGAATTGCCCGTCAGCCCGGCGCCGCTTTGCTCCACAGTCTCAGCAATCTCCTGTTCCAATTCCTGAATTTTAGGAAGACCCATGTACATCCGCCCGCTATAGAAAGCAACCGGAACTGCCCAATCCGTTTCGGGAACCCCGTACATTTTAAACGACATCACCATGCGATCAGCATTTTCCCGGCTATCATACACTTCATATTTTTCCACCGGCGCTCCTTTGGCCGCGATGCGTTCGATTACTGGAGCCGCTTCTTTGCAAGCAGGGCAAGTATTCCCATAAAAATACATGACGGTTTTCAACGGCGCCGCCTGCAGCGGCGTAGCCGCCAAAAGATTCATGACCAAAATTCCCACGCCCATGAAGGCCAACCATTTTCTCAAGTTACTCCATCCCTTTTACTTCACACGCAACATATCATTTTATGTTGATTGTGCATTTTCCTTGTATTATTGTACTCATATGGGTCCCCATTGGCAAGCTTGAGACCTCGAACTCGGCTGGCCAACTTATCCCATCTCTTTTCCATGCGCAAATGGACATTCCTCGCCCCGGCAATTCATATCGCGACAATCCGCATGTTCATCAAGAACTTGAAGTGTTGTATGGCGAATTCCAAAGCGGCTCTCCAACAAGGCATTTCCGGCGCCTATAATTTGCACCGCGCTGACTCCCTGCCGCACTACAATGTGTCCACTGAACACATCATAGCCGGAAGTCACTGTCCATACATGTACATCATGTACGTTGCATACTCCTTCAAGTTCTTCAAGCGCTTCAACAATAGCTCCTACATCCGCTCCTGCCGGAGCCCCTTCCATAAGAATATGCAAGGATTGGGCCACTACGCTCCACGCGCTGCGCAAAATCAAAAGGGCCACAAATACACTGACAATCGGATCGGCTATATACCAGTCATAAGCATACATCAATGCTCCAGCCGCAATTGCGCCGATCGAACCCAGTGCATCTCCCAGCACATGCAAGTAAGCACTGCGGAGATTCAAGTTTTCCTTCACGTCTCCCTGATGCAGCAATATCCATGCGCTAGCCAGATTGGCCATCAACCCTACCACTGCAATTCCTATCATCGGCAGACTGGCGACAGGCGGTGGTTCAAACAGACGTTGCCAAGCCTCCCACGCAATTGCGACGGCGATCACAAAAAGCGCCATCCCATTGGCCAGCGCCGCTAAGATTTCCAAGCGCCGATACCCAAAACTTTTAACGTAGGATGCCGGCTTCGCCGCGTAATGAATCGCAATCAAACTAAGTCCGAGGGATGCAGCATCGCTCAACATGTGTCCGGCATCCGACATCAAAGCCAAACTATTGGTCAACCAACCCCCCAAGGCTTCCGCAAACAAAATGACCGTGGTAATGCCAAACGCTCCGGCCAACGCAAATTTATTGCCCTTGCGCGTTATGCCGTGATTGTGTCCATGATGATCTTTACCCTTTTCATGATCCTGATGTTGTCCGCTCATGATATGCCGCCTTACCCCAAATACTTCAATCAGCTATTGCCTTACGAATTTTATTTTACCTGAAAACCCATTGCAAATAAACCCTCTGTCGCCTGCACATCCTCCTGTTCTCAAACCACAATCCGGTCGTCTTCCTCATAATATGCAGGATTTCATTGGTTGTCCCGTCTTGAATTTTATATAAAAATATTTTAATATATTGCTATAAGATGCATTGTTGCAATTTTGCAGGAGTGATTGGAATGAAAAAAAAATCCTTGGCCAAAATTTTTAAAGCGCTGGGCGATGAAACCCGTTTGGAAATTGTAAGGATGCTTGCAGGAAAAGAGCGTTGCGTCTGTGCTTTTCTCGATGCCTTTCCCATGAGTCAACCCGCTATTTCCAATCATCTGCGAGTGCTGCGTGAAGCGGGCGTTGTTCAAGACTCAAAGGAAGGCCGTTGGATCTTTTACCGTCTCAATCCCGCAGCTTTCGACGCCATCGTCGGCTTTTGCCAACCGGCCTTGTCCTCTGACGCTCCGGAACGAATCGATCCCCTTACCGAATCTTGCGTGTGTTTAAAATCGAAGGAGGAATCAGCATGAGCAAAAAAATTGAAATTCTTGGCACGGGTTGTGCGAAATGCCAAAAGTTGGAGGAAAATGCAAAAAAAGCAGTAGCTCTAGCCGGAGTTGACGCCTTGATAACCAAAGTATCGGACATTGCCGAAATCACGGACTACGGCGTCATGATTACCCCAGCTTTGGTATTGGACGGGCAAGTTAAAGTTGCCGGTAAAATTCCGTCGCCGGAAACTATTGCCGAGTGGCTGAAATAATGAGCAGAGGATAAAAAAATCCCGCAGCGCACTTTTTAAAGTCCTGCGGGATTTTTATGCAGAATTTATACTCGCTCTATCCTTTTTCGCAACAAAATGGCCAGGCTACAATCCCACCTTCGATAACTTTAACATTATCAAAGCCTTCGCCTTCCAGAATGCACTGAGCTTCATAACCGCGCACACTGATTTTGCAGAAGGCGAGAATCTCGCCTTCTTTGCTGATCTCCTGCAAGCGGCTGCGCAATTGTCCCAAAGGAATGTATTGGATATTCTTGCAGTCGCCAATCCGAATTTGTTTGCACTCATCCGGTGTACGCACATCCAATAGCACCGTTTGGGGAGAGCTCATTTTCTCTTTAGCTTCCAGCGGCGAAATTCCCTTGAACTTGCCGGACAACTTATTCATGGCGGAATTGGCCGCTGCCGCTAGGTTATCGATCGGCGAATTGTACGGAGGTGCATAGGACAAGTCGATGTCGACCATGTCATTGACCGTTCCTCCCAATGTCAACACTGTCGCTGCAACATCGACCCGCTTTGCTACTTCCCCTTCGCCTGCGGCCTGCATGCCGAGCAGCTTGCGACTGGCGGCATCCACAATCAGTTTGACGGTGATCAACTTGGCGCCCGGCATGTAATGCGGTTTATCGTGTCCCGATACCATAACGGTAACGTATTCGTATCCCAGTGTCTTCGCGTCCTTTTCGCTTAGGCCGGTTTTACCGACATTGAGGCTCAGGACTTTCACAACTACTGTATTTAGAACACCCCGAAAAATTTCATCTTCACCGCAAATATTATCACCAATCACCCGTCCCTGCTTATTGGCGGTCGATCCCATCGGCGCCAATACTTTACGCTTGGAAACCATATTGACATTCTCAACGCAGTCGCCACCGGCAAAAATATCCGGATCGCTCGTCCTCATCCGATCATCGACCTGGATGCCGCCGGCTGTCCCGATGACCAGCCCGGCTTCCTTGGCCAGTTCGATATTGGGCCGGGCGCCCAGTGCCAGAATAACCAGATCCGCCGGAATCTTCCGTTGATCGGTCTCAACAAATGCCACGGCTTCCGCACCTGCAAATCCGGTCACCTTCTCGCCAGTCAGCACCTGAACGCCTTGTTCTTCAACATACTTTCGAACAACGCCGGAAAGTTCCGGGTCTAAAAACGCAGGGAAAACATGATCCTGCATCTCCACGATTGTAACATCGACGTTCGATTTTTTCAGCGCCTCCGCCATTTCCATGCCAATCAGTCCGGCGCCGATGATTACCGCTTTCTTAAAGCGGCCATTATTCAGTCCCTGTTTCACTGCCTCGGCATCGTGCGGATGCCATAAGGTAAAAATATTCGCCAACCCTATCCCCGGCAGGGAGGGTCGGATGGGGGAAGCTCCCGTTGCCAGCACTAATTTATCATACGGCAAAACAGTTTCTTCATTGGAGACATTATTCTTCACTTGGACGGTTTTTGCTAAACGATCGATTTTTATTGCAGACGTCTGCGTCATAACATGGATGTCTTTGATATTTTTAAAATAATCCGGATTTCGCAACACGCCGACCGGTGTTTTGCGCAAAGTGTCAAGCTCAGAAATATCGCCGCCCACATAATAGGGCATTCCGCAAGCGCCGTAGGAAATAATGTCACCGCGCTCCACTACAGTAATCTGCGCCTCCGGATCGTTTCGTCTGGCTTTTGATGCCGCCTTCAATCCTGCTGCTACGCCGCCGATGACAACGATTTTATTCATCTTTCACCCCTGCCTTTTTCTTATTCACCATTTAGTATGTGTTTCTCACAATTTGGGCAGGACAACTCCTTTTATTATTTCATATACTTTTCCTGTTCGTATCGTCTATTTCACGACCTCGACCGTCTTCAAACGATCCTGTTTAAAACGCTCGTAATAAGAATCGCAGGTATAGATTGCCGCCAGCGGATTGTGCCCCATCACCCGATCTTTTACTGCAAACACCGTGATCATCGCTTTGGAATATTTAATAAACATGGAATCGTGTCCAACACACAATCCCAACAAAATATTGAACTCGGTATTTGCCGCATTGAGCACCTCCGCTTGCGCAATTGGATTGCACATGGCCTCCGGCTGACCGATCTGCACCCGCTCGTGCGGTGCAACATCTATAACTTCCTTATCAATACCGCCTACCTTGCACATGACGGAAACGACTTCAAATCCATGATCTTCAAGAATTTTGCAGAAGACATTCGCCTCTTTGTGCAACCCGCCGCAAAAAGCTACGCCCAGTTTCTGATAGCCCATTTTGCGAGAAAACTCGATAATTTCCTGGACTCTCGGTTTAACGGGAAACCTGTAGGCAGGATCGGCAGAACGGTCAATATAACACTCCGCTTCCTGCACGGAAGCATTGTGGGCAAATGTATGAATGTCCGGTTTTTCATATTCAGCTACCGCCTTCTTGATCGCCTCCGGATATAGTTTCGTCGAGCAAAAAGCCGGTGCAATTCCATCCTGGCTCCGACAATATCGATTTTTCCCCATACATTGGGCGCATTTTCCTTCCGGTTGTGTCATTTCAAGAGCTCCCTTCACATTTTCATTTCCACTCCAACGAACGAATCATGGCGATCTCGTCGCAATTGGGGAATTTGCTGCAATTGATACAGTCTTTCCAAACCTTTTGCGACAATCGCTCTTTGGGCACTTCGTGAAACCCGGCTTTTGCAAAAAAAACGGGTTGATAGGTCAACGTAAACAAGGTCTTAACCCCCAACTCTCCGGCATCGTCCGCCAACTGATTCACGATGGCTAACCCGATCCCTTTTCCCGCATAGTCGGGCGCAACCGCCATGGCCCGGATTTCCGCCAGTTCATCCCATACGAGATGCAATGCCCCGACCCCCACTACCCGTCCATTCTCCTCCGCAAGAATAAAGTCGCGGAGTGTCTCATAAAGGGTATTCCGCGAGCGGGCCAACATGAGTCCCTGTTCCGCGTAATCGTTGACTAATTTGTGTATGCTTTCGACATCTTTGAAGGTTGCCCGACGATATTGCATAAAAACCACCTCTCAAAATTCATTTTATTGCGGCATGCGGCATTTCCCCGACAGGAATGCTTGATGACGGGCACAAATCTCTTATGCAGCAATCGCGGCAAAGCGGGTTTCTTGCCCGACAAACTTTTCGGCCATGCCAGATGAGCCAATGATGAGCCGCCGACCATTTCCGACGGGGAATCAGTTTCATTAACCCTTGTTCGACTTCACCCGGCGTCTTTCCTTTTGCCAATCCCGTTCGGTTAGAAACCCGAAATACGTGGGTATCCACTGCAATCGCCGGCACGCCAAACTGGTGACTCAGCATTACATTCGCCGTCTTGCGCCCTACGCCAGGCAACTTCATCAATTCTTCCAACGTCCCGGGAACTTCTTCGTTATAATCTTCGACCAACAGGCGACAGGTTCCCAAAATATTTTTGGCTTTGGCATGAAACAATCCACAATCGTGAATTAGTTCTTCCATTTCCTCAACGGTAAGCGCCAACATTTTCCGCGGTGAATTCCATTGAGGAAACAATCGCCGGGTTATAATATTCACACGAGTATCCGTACACTGCGCCGATAAAATAACGGCTACCAACAATTCAAAGGAAGAACTGAAAACAAGGCCCGTCGTTGCTCCCCGATATGTATTTTCCAGCCGTTGCAACATTTCATGGCGGGCAGCAATTGTTTGCCTCATGAAATCCTCCCTGACAGATTATTTCTCTGTTATGCTCGTTCCACATGACCGCTCCGCTTTCCTTCACACAAAAAGGATTTTTTGTACTGGAATTGAATTAATGATAAGATAAATACAATCACAATTGATCCGGGCAGATTGCTTCAACCGGCTGCTCGAATCATGGACCGGGAGGGACAACAAAATGTTTGGCTTGGGTATGCCTGAACTCATTCTTATTTTAATTATTGCACTTGTTATTTTCGGACCATCCAAATTGCCGGAAATGGGCGCATCTGTCGGCAAGGCAATCCGTGAATTTCGCAACGCCACTAAGGACCCTGACTCCGAACCCAATCACAAGGTGATCGTTGCAGAATATCATGAAACGCCAAAGCAACTCCAGAACGAAACAAAACCGGAAATGAAGGATAAACAATGAGTCGACTTCTGTTCAGCCGGCGTGATTTTGTCATTGGCGCTTTGACCGGAACGGCAGCCGGCGCGGGAATTATGCTGGCCCTATCCCATAAACGTTCTTTAGCCCCGTCCGGTTCCTCGGGCGGGTCCGTTTTTCATACAGACCGCGCAGCCCGCATCACAACCTTGAGTTATATCGCTGTCGATCACGCCCGTTGTACCGGGTGCGGAATCTGTCAAGCCGAATGCGCCCTGGTACGGGAAAAATCGTTGGATACCTTGCGCAGCCGCATTCGCCTGCACCATTTTGAACCTTCACTGGATATTGCCGCCATTTGCGCTTCCTGCAATGACGCTCCCTGCATCGCTGCCTGCCCCAAGGAAGCAGGCGCGCTGACGCGCGATTCTCTAACCGGCGCGATACTGCTCGATGAAGCCAAGTGTATTGGTTGCCAGGCCTGTATGAAGGTTTGCGCCAAAGATCGTGCCGACGTCATCCGCCTCAATCGGGATGGAAAAAAAGTCCTTGGCATCTGCGACCTTTGCGGTGGTGATCCTGCCTGTGTTAAAGCGTGCCCCGAACAATGTTTGTCTTTAGTTCCGGCCAATCAAAATGGCCGTCATTTGGCTGCCAATCCCGCAAATATCGCCCACAGTCTTTCCCACACCATTTACCGTTCCGGAGGGGATGCATAATGGCGGGTGGATTTACTGGAAAAGTTCTTGAAATTGACCTGAATCGTCACCAGTACTCCATCATCGGTACGGATTTGAAAGCCGCCGAACAATATCTGGGCGGACGAGGGCTTGGAATAAAAACATTGTGGGACCGAATATCCACTGCAGGAATGGATCCCCTCTCGCCGGATAATCCCTTGATGTTTTGGGCAAGCCCGATATCGGGGCTTCCTCTGGCTGGGGCTTCTCGTCTTTCCGTTGTTACCAAGGCTGCCAATACTTCTCCTATAGACAGTCCTTTGCCGCACGCCTCCACAGTGACCTATTCATCCATCGGAGGACATTTTGCTCCGGCGCTCAAGCAGGCAGGTTATGATGGACTTATTATTACGGGCCGGTCAGCGCGTCCCCTTATCTTGGTTATTGATGAAGGAAAAATATCTTTCCGTAACGCTGCTGATCTTTGGGGACAAACAACCACGGTTACTCTGAACCATCTCAATCGTGAGTTGGGACCGGATTTTCGCCTGCTGACAATTGGCCCAGCCGGGGAAAACGGCGTGAGCTTCGCCGGTATCGTCAGCGATGTTCGCCGAACTACCGCTCGCGGCGGCGCCGGAGCCGTCATGGGCTCAAAAAACTTAAAAGCAATTGCCGTACGCGGTTCCCAACCCTTTTCTGTTCACAATCTGGAAGGGCTTACTTCTCTCCGCCGCAACATTGTTTCTCTACTGGCAAACTGGAGCAACTATGGGCACTGGCGGCGCTGGGGCCCAACTCCGCTCTTATTGTCATCGGATCAGGCGGGAATGCTGACTACTCAAAATTTCAGAGAAGGTTCTTGGCCTGAGATCGCCAAGTTATCCATTCCCGTTGCTGAACGGGAATTCTGGGTTCGTCATTCAGCCTGCGCCCATTGTACGCTCAAATGCGTCAAGGTCGGGCAGCTATCGTACGGTCCTTGGAAAGGCGCCATTGCCGAAGGTCCCGGCTATAGCGCCGGCGCCATGCTGGGCTCCAATTGCGGTGTTTCCGATTTGGGCGGATTGATGAAATTGATTGCACAATCGGATGATCTGGGGCTTGACCCCATCGCAGCCGGCAACGTACTCGGCTTTGTCATGGATCTTTACGAAAATGGCATACTTCAACCATCAGACTTCGATGGCTCATCTCCCAATTGGGGCCATATCCCTTCGATGCTCAAATTATTGGATCAAATCGCTACTCGCCAGGGAATCGGTGAAATCCTGTCGCTCGGAGTAAAAAAAGCAGCAACAGCCATAGGCTCTGCCGCCGTTCCTCTTGCAATGCATGTAAAGGGGCAGGAAATGGCCGGTTGGAATGTCCCTGCCAGTCATGATTTTGCCATCGTTTATGGAACTGCAAATCGAGGCGCCAGCCATCAAGAGGGCGCTTCCATACCGGAGCAACACCGTCGTACGTTTCTGGATGCACTGGGTGTCTGCCGTTTTGTATATGGCGCCGTAGGAATCGCTCCTTTTCAACAAGCCTTAACTTTCGCGACCGGTTGGTCATGCGACGACCGCACAATGTTGACGGTCGGCGAAAGAATATGGAATCTGGAAAAAATGTTCAACATTCGGGAAGGATTTCGACGCGCAGACGACCTTTTGCCTCAGCGCATGACTTCCTTAGTCTTTAC
>CAZSRN010000003.1:0-32753 GCA_964609115.1 uncultured Veillonellaceae bacterium
GCATTACGGTCAGCATTGGCGTAACCCAGGCTCGTCCCGATGATGAAAATTTTGATGAAGTTCTGGCCCGGGCGGATGAAACCTTGTACCGGGCAAAAAACAATGGACGGGATCGCGTAGAAGTGGCATAGCTTTAAACAATCCGGGTCTTGCGAAGTAGCCTGGTGCGTTATCAAACGCACAGCTCTTGCAGCCCGGATTTTTTTTGCGCCCAACGGCTCTTAGGCAATACACAGGGTATTGCCTATTTATTTTCCCGTCGCCAAAATCGTCACAAGAATCTGCTGCTCCTGCGTTTTTTGAACAGTGCATTGCCAATCGCGTTTGATTGCCTCCGCTTCCAACCATGGAGGAACGTGTCTGCACAGGATTTCAAGCTCTTTAAAGGAACCTTGCCGGATTACCGGCAGCAAAACCTGTTT
Source organism: uncultured Veillonellaceae bacterium (assembly GCA_964609115.1). Lineage (GTDB taxonomy): Bacteria > Bacillota > Negativicutes > UBA1444 > UBA1444 > UBA1444. The sequence continues at coordinate 423 of CAZSRN010000003.1, forward strand.
GGAAGTGAGTCCGCCTCCGCTTTTCTGGACCTCAACAATAGACAGAAACACTCGTCCCTCTCCCTTGTTTTCAAGAACGGGAAAAGGGATTTTTGTCTGCACCCCAGTTTCTTGCGCGGCAGTCTCTTCCTCGGCCAAAATGGAATCCAACAAGCATTCCGGCGGGCCGGAAACTTCCCACATCCCGATATCGGCTTTTTCGAATTCATGCAAAGCCACTCCCTGAAAAGCTTCTGCCATAACAGTATGGCATGAATCCAGAAACTCAACGACTTCGGCCACACGGCCCCGCATTTCCGCCAAGCTGCCAGCCTCGCCCAGATTTACAGGCATCTCCCGGTTTTTGCACCAAATCCCCTGCTGCTTGCGGAAAACGTACAGAAAGCAGGGCTGCGTCAATAATTCGGTCATCCCCTTTTCATTTACAAAAGCCCCGATTTCTTTTGCCATAAATTTCGTCCTCCTTGAGTACTGCTAACCGATCTGCAGATTCGTTACGATCTTGCCGCCTTCAATGTGTTCATCCATAATGTGTTCCACATCATCCGGAGTTACATTGCCATACCACACGTTATCCGGATATACCACCACAACCGGGCCCTTTTCGCATAGTCCGAAACATCCGGTGTTGGATACCATCACATCGCCTGATAATCCCCGTTCCTCCAGCTCCTCCAGAAATTTCCCGACGACGGCAACGCCTTCCTTTGTATGGCAAAAACCTTTTTGCTGCCCATTGGCCCGCGAACTGGTGCAAACAAAAATATGGCGCGTCGGTTTATTCATAACCGTTCCTCCTATCGTTTATCCTGCTCTTTTCAGCAATAACTTTTGTACAGTCGTTTCCAGCCCGTCGGCGATCCCGCTACAAAACTCCACTGCCAGAATTCCATGTGCCATAAGTCTTTCCTTCGCATGCGCACCAATGCGCAAGGTCAGAACCGCATCGCAATCGGACAATTTTTTGACGGTCTCCTGTTTGAGATCATCTTCACTTTCACAGTAATCATTGCCGCTGCAATATTGGGGGGCAACGCGACGTTCGACCAACGAACCGCCGGTCCCGTCCGTTTCATAGATGAGAAAACGTTCTGCATGGCCGAAATGCTGGTCTACCAGCTTCTCATATTTTGACGTAACCGCCACACGAAATAATTTTTTCCCCGTTTCCGGGGCAGTGTCCGTCTTCTTGGCGCTACAGACGCCATCCGGACAAGCCGGCAACTCCCGGAATTCGGCCGACCGGTCCTGGGTCAGCAGCCCGATCGCATCGGCGCGGCACTGCTGACAATGACGCATCTGCGGCAAATACGCCTGGCAATTCTCGCGCATGGACGAAACATCTTTATTACTGGTCTGCGGCAAATGAGCAAATGCACTGCCGGAAGCCGGAATCAGCGGCATAATATTAGTCAGGGAAGCTCCAGCCTCCTTGACGGCTTTGACGACTTCCGGTATATGGGCCTCATTGACACCGGGAATCATGACGATGTTAACCTTTATCAAAACACCCCGGCAAGACAAAAGCCGGATTCCTTCCATTTGGTTGTCAAGCAGTTTTTTCATGGCCGCCTGACCATGGGAACGAACTCCTTCCCACTCGATATGGGAATATATTTTTTCACTCAGTATTGGATCAATGGAATTGACAGTAACCGTCACATGCCTGACGCCAAGATCTACCAGTTCTTGAGCATACTGCGGCAGCATCAGTCCGTTCGTTGACAGGCAGGGAATAAGATCCGGGTACCGCTCCCGGATTCCAACCAGGGTCGCTCGTGTTTTTTTCCAATTAGCCAACGCATCTCCGGGACCGGCAATCCCGATTACCGCCAGATTATCAAGGCGGGAGTTTACAACGCCTATTTTCGCCAAGGCTTGATCCGGCGTCAGAATTTCGCTGGTAACGCCGGGACGACTTTCATTTACGCAATCATACAGCCGATTGCAGTAATTGCACTGAATGTTGCAGGCAGGCGCCACAGGCAGATGCATCCGTGCATATTTGTGCTGCGACTCTGCCGAATAACAGGGATGTTTCGATGCAAGCAGTTCATTTTCATCATAGGGCATGGCGCGCCACCTCCTCTTCATCAAAATAAGCTTCATACAGATCTTCCCGATACGTTTTGTGCCTGCGTTCCAAAAACGTATTGACGCACTTGTCCAGCAGCAGAGCCGTTCCTGTGTAGCCCACCGACAAAATCCGTTGTGCGCCCAGACGATCCTGTATTGGAAACCCGATTCGCACCAAAGGAATATCGGCCTGTTCTTCCAGATACTTTCCGGCCGACGGTCCCATGGCCAGATTGGCGCCTGCGCTTAGACTCTGCGACAGGATTTCCGCCATATCCGTTTCTTCCATCACCCACGTCGGTTCCAAACTGGCTGACAACAATTTTCGAATACTTTCCCGCCAAATTTCACTGCCGCCGCCAGTCGCCACCACGCTCGGAAACATACCGTTTTCAGCGCATAATCCGCTTAACGCATGAACCATTTCCGGATCACCGAACAGCACCGGTCGAAGCTGGAACGAAAGTTTATGGGCGTCGATCATCGCGTCCATCAACAGGCCGCGCTCCCGTTGCAACGGCAAGGGAATGTCTTTCCCTGTAGCAATCGTCAGTGCCTGAATAAATTTGTCAACATTGGCTAAGCCTATAGGGATTGGCAGTTTTACCACCGGAACATCATACGTATCTTTCAGCCAAATACCCGGAGACATTTTGTCATCCACAGGACCACCCAGCTCCAACGTCACCACTGCTCCGGACATCTGCCGAATGGAGTTCAGCGAAGTTCCCCCTTCGGCAATTTTTCCGTAGGAGGGCTCATACGGTCGATCCATAGTTTCGCTGATATCCGGCAGCATAGTATATTTCGCGCCAAACAGGTCCAACCAACGCTTTATTTCGCGCAAATCCGCCGGACTAAGCGCCGCCGGAACAATGACGTTAATTCCGGTATGCATCGGCGTAGGCGCCGTCAACTGGGAAACCAATTCCCGCAGTGTACTCCAATACCCCTCGGTATGTGTTCCTCCATAGCCCGGCGTCGCAGCTGTGACAATTTTACATTCACACTTGGTTTCCCGCTGATATTCATGGGCAATCCTCCGAATATCTTCGCCTATGGTTTCAGCCAGACAAGTGGTCAAAATGCCTATGATTTCCGGCTTGTACACACGTCGCACATTATCCATCGCTTTTTTCAGATTCGCTTGTCCGCCGTACACGGTACCTTTTTCATTCAGCGAAGAGGAGGCCACATCGACCGGTTCATTAAAATGTTCGGCAATGTGCCTGCGCATATAAGTACTACAACCTTGGGAGCCATGCAACAAGGCCATGGAGCCTTCTACGCCCTTCATCGCCAAAATACCACCCATCGGCATGCACATATGGCAAGGGTTCCGGGATAAATCCCGACTATGTTTAGGCATGCGCCACACCCCCTTTCACAGCGTTCCACACCGGAGACCCCAACGTTGAATATACTTCTGCGGCAAAATTCACAGCGCCGGCATATCCACTGAGCGGATGTTTGCGGTCATGGTTGTGGTCTACAAACGCAACGCCCAATTTATAGGCCAACGGACGTTCCTTGACGCCGCCGACGAGAAGGTCAGCGCCCTGTTCCAGCATAAACCGCTCCAACTCCGCCGGATTCGCGTCATCCATGATTACCGCGCCTTCCTCCACCAAGGTATCCATCTTTTCATACTCTTCTTTTCGTCCGGTTTGCGTTCCGATCATGACGACTTCCATCCCGATTTCACGGAACTGTTTGATGAGGGATATCGCCTTGAACCCTCCGCCGACGTATACAGCCGCCCGCTTCCCCTGTAAGCGCTCCCTGTATTTGAGAATCTGAGGCATCACCCGCGCACTTTCTTCTGCAATCAATTTTTCCACTCGGCTGCTGATTTCTTCATCATCAAAGTGTTTGGCAATGGCTCGCAACGATTCGGCCGTATCGGCAAGGCCCAGGAAAGAAACCGACAGACAGGGAATCCCATAAGCTTCCTCAAGTTTCCCCGCCAGATAATGCATGGACCCGGCGCACTGAATGATATTCAAGTTGGCCTTGGCTGCGCCGCGTATAGCTTCATATCGGGAATCGCCGGTGAAAACCACATTGACTTCCACTCCGATTCGTTTCAGGTAGCCTCGGATAATCCACGCTTCTCCGGCAAGATTGAAGTCGCCGAGATAATTCAGGCACGGTCGTGAATCGGGTTTCCATCCATGCCGGGGAGCATCAATGAGCCGAAACAAAACATCACAGGCAGCGCGATAGCCTGCCGACTTGCTGCCGATGAACCCACTGGACTGAACAGGCAGCACCGGAATGTCATATTTTCTGGAAGCCGCTTTGCAGACGGCTTCCAAATCATCGCCGATTACCCCGACGACACAGGTAGAATAAACAAACACCAAGGGGGGCTTAAATTGGGGAATCAGTTCATCCAATGCGGCGCTCAGTTTTTTCTCACCGCCGAAAATAATGTCTTTTTCCTTGAGATCTGTGCAAAAACTATTGCGATATAAATCGGCGCCGCTGTTCAGGCTGCCCCGAATGTCCCACGTATAGCTGGCGCATCCTATCGGGCCATGTACGAGATGCAGGGCGTCAGCCACTGGGTTGAGCACCACCCGCGCACCGCAATATACGCAGGCGCGCTGGCTTACGCAGCCGGCCTCGCTGTCGGCCTCACATTGAATGGTCTGTTTCTTGCGGCCTTTTTGAATGATGGATTTTTGCCGGGTGTCGAGAATCGGCTGACTGCCCATGACTTTCACCTCCCATTTATCTTTTACATTACCAGTTCGAAGTCTTCATCCGCCGCATCCCGATCCTGTCGGTCCAACAGCGCTCCGCTGATCATCTCAATCAAACGCATTGCGCCTCGATACCCCACGACCGGCAGATAGGAATGGACGCTTCGGTCCAGAATCGGGAACCCCAACCGCACAAAAGGCAAATCTTCCGCCTTTGCAATAAATTTTCCATAGGTATTGCCGATGAGCAAATCCACCGGTTCATTTTTGATCCATTGATGCAAGGTGAAAAGATCACCGGCGGATTTTACATTAGCCTGGATTCCAGCGGTATCGAGCATTTCTTTTATTTCGCCTTCGAAGCCTGCCATGCCGGACCCCAGTGCGCCACCCGGCGTACCCGTAAGCACATGGACCGGTTTCATTCCAAGGCTGAGCAAGAACTCCACCATCGACGCCACAATATCCGGATCACCAAACACTGCAACCGTCTTTCCATGAAAATGGAAATGCGTATCTGTCATGATGTCCACCAACTGACCCCGTTCTTCTTCCAGCTCCCATGGCGCCTCCTTGGCGAACGCGCCACGCAAGGCCATGATAAAGGCATCTGTCGCTTTTACGCCAATGGGTGTTTTCAGCGTAACTGCCGGCACTTTGCACTTCTTTTCCAGAGTTTCCGCCGCATCGGAAGAGGCGAAACGTCCCAGCGCCAGACTCAGTTTGGAATCCCCTGTCTTTTTCAACTCGGCCAGTGTCACTCCTCCGCGGGGATACATCTGAAACGATCCGGTCATTGGTGAATCGACAACACCTGACGTATCCGGGAACATAATAGAGTCGATTCCCATTGCTCCTGTAATTCGTTTGATCTCGCGCATATCGCCTGGATTTACAAAACCGGGGATGATATTGACCCTGTCTTCTTTCTCCGGCAAACAGGCCTCGGAAAAATAGGTAACCATGGCCTTGGTCATATTGGAAAAGCCGGTAATGTGAGACCCCTGATAACTTGGAGTGTTGGCGTGAAATACCACTTTCCCTTCCGGAACTTCCGCCTGCTTTATGATGGTCGGCACATCGTCGCCGATAGTCTCGGACAGGCAGGTAGTATGGACGGCCATCACCTCGGGATTATAAATCTCAAAAACATTTTTGATGGCGGTTTTCAAATTGGCCCCTCCGCCAAATACGGATGCGCCTTCTGTAAAGCTGCTCGTCGATGCCATGATCGGATCTCTGAAGTGCCGGGTAAGATGCATTCGATGGTAGGAGCAGCATCCCTGGGACCCATGACTATGCGGCAAACAACCGTGAATCCCAAGTGCAGCATACATGGCCCCGATAGGTTGACAGGTTTTTGCGGGATTGATCATGCCGCCGCTTGTTCGTTCAATGATTTTTTTGGGCGTTGCATCCAGCATCAGGCCTCGCCTCCCTCATTCAATTGCCCATCCAATAAGGGCTGACCCTTCCACGGCGGGGTAATGAAATTCCATGTGGGAGAAGCAAAGGCCATACTTATATCCCGGGCAAAGTTCACCGCGCCTTTGAACCCGGCATAGGGGCCGCTGTAATCGTAGGAATGGATCTGTTTTGCCGGAATGCCCATTTTTTGCACCACATACTTGTCCTTGATGCCTGATGCGAAAATATCCGGTTTCAACAATCGAATGAATTCTTCCGTCTCATAATGATTCAAGTCATCCACAATAATACTGCCGTCTTTCATATCTACATTCAGTCCTTTGTAATTACTCAATGGAATTTTCGCCCGCAATTCTTCCGCGATTTCCGGCGTCAATTTGACGCAATACCTTTCAGTATCCCGCTCCACATGAAGTTCGGGAATGTTTTTGCTGTCCGAATCGGTTTTAATGGTCGGAATGACATGACGCCCTTCATAATCGTCGCGGTGGGCAAATTCATAACCCGCCAACACCGTTTCCACCCCAAGTTCTGCAAACAGACCTTGGTAATGATGCCCACGGGAACCGCCAACAAAACAAAAAGCTCTTTTCCCGTCGCAGATTTTCCGGTATTGATCCATGCTGGGCTGAATATTGGCCAGTTCGCGCATAATCACTTCCTCTGTCTTGCGGGTCAGTGTTTCATCGTTAAAATATTGAGCCATGTTCCGCAAGGATTCAACGGTGGAATGAATGCCGATGAAATTAACTTTCAACCAGGGAGTCCCGTATTTGGTTTCCAACATATCGGCGATGTAATTGATGGATCGGTGACATTGAACCAAATTCAGCTCAGCCGTATGCGCCTGTCTCAGTTCGTCGTACGAACCATCTCCTGTCATTACGGATACCACGTGGTATCCGATCTCTTTCAGTACGCGCTCGACCTCCCAACCATCGCCGCCGATGTTGTACTCACCAAGAATATTGATGGCGAAAGGCTTCGGTGATTTTTCTTCCGTGGAGTTCCCGATGACCTTGTCCATCAGAATATTATTGGCAATGTGATGCCCGGCGGATTGACTCACGCCTTTATATCCCTCACAGTTAAACGCCAGCACCTGAATCCCGTGTTTAGCCTCCGCCGCTTTGGCCACCGCCTGTATATCGTCGCCGATCAGCCCGACCGGACAGGTGGCCGAAATTGTGATGGCTTTGGGATTAAAAATTTTCAGTACCTCATCGATAGTTGCCGTCAACTTCTTTTCCCCGCCGAATACAATGTCTTTTTCCTGCATATCGGTGGAAAAGCAGTAGTTTAGAAAATTCTCGCCGGGATCTTCCGTTTTCCCCTTATTGCGCCGGGTTCCCCAGGCATAATAACTGCAGCCGATCGGCCCATGAACAATATGAATCATATCCTTAATGGGTCCCAGAACCACGCCCTTGCATCCGGCATACGCGCAACCCCGGTTTGTAATGATCCCCGGTATCGTTCGAGTATTCGCTTCGATTTCCTGATCCGGTTGCGAACAATCTTTAACCAAAATATGCTTGCTGCGATTTTTCTGCACCTTGCCGGGAAGCTTCCCCAGTATTTCAGTCAATTGATTCTCCGTCATCGCCATGGAAACACCTCCTCTTTTTACAGTGCCAACTCTCCGCGCTCCGCAGTTCGCACGCGCACCACATCCGATATCGGCAAAATAAATATTTTACCGTCGCCCACATTGTTCTCCGTCCGATTGGCGCCGATAATCGCCTGCACGATGGATTCCACTTCGTTATCTTTGGCGATGATATGAAACATCCGCCGGGGAATCAACCGCGCCCCGTCCAGGAATCCGTCAATCAGCATTTCCGCTTCCTTGGAATCTTCGCCGATCGCCATTTCCATCATGTTCGCCTTGCGGGCTGCAATAACGCTTTTATCCGTTACCAGCCGACCCCTTCCCAGCACTTTCAATGCGGTAAATCCGGCAGCACCGGAGTCAATCAGGGCTTTTTTCGTTGCATTGGTTTTATTCATTCTCACAACGGCTATTATCTCTTTCATAGCACCCTCCTACAGCTCTTTGGCGCCAGTGGATACCGTGTAAGCTTCTTCCATGGGACTGACAAAAATCTTGCCGTCACCGAATGCTCCCTTTTCGCTGGTCTTGGCCGAACGCAGGATTACGCTGACAATATCGTCCTTGTCGGCATCCTTGACGGCCATAATAATCATCACTTTAGGAATTTCGTCGTACACAATGTTACCGATTTTAATCCCTTTTTGTTTGCCCCGGCCTACAACTTCCACAACAGTAGCTGCGTTAAATCCTGCAGAGGTTAGCTCATAAAGGACCTCATCCCGCTTTTCCGGTCGGACTACGGCTTTAATCAGATACATCCTTCTTATCCTCCTTCGCTACTATCCGAGAATTCCATGAGCCATCATCAGTTCTTCCAAACGGTCCTGAAGCATCGGTCTTGGGACGGTAAACTCTTTGTTCTGATGAATCGCCATGGCCAGATTACGGTACTCATCCGCCTGTCCAGACTTCGGCTCATAATGGATTACTGTCTTCTTATTGATTTCCGCCCGTTGCACAACATTATCCCGTGGCACGAAATGAATCAGATGCGAATTTAGTTCCTCGGCAAACGCCGTTAACAATTCCAATTCACCGTCAACCTTGCGGCTGTTGCAAATTATCCCGCCGAGACGGACCGTTCCGGTGCTTGCGTACTTTGCAACTCCTTTGGCGATGTTGTTGGCTGCGTAAAGCGCCATCAGTTCCCCGGATGCCACAATGTAAATTTCCTGTGCTTTTCCCTCGCGTATCGGCATGGCGAACCCGCCGCACACTACGTCACCGAGAACGTCGTAAAATACATAGTCCAGGTCCGATGTGTAAGCTCCGAGCGATTCCAACATATTAATGGAGGTGATAATGCCGCGGCCTGCACAACCCACTCCAGGCTCCGGGCCACCCGACTCGACACACATTGTGCCCTTATAGCCCGGCTTCAGAATATCGTTAAGATCGATGTCGTCCCCTTCATCCCGCAGCGTATCCAGTACGGTTTTTTGGCAAAGACCGTTCAACAGCAGCCTGGTCGAATCCGCCTTGGGATCGCATCCCACCACCATTACTTTTTTTCCGGCCTCCGCCAATGCCGCTACTGTATTTTGAGTTGTAGTGGATTTTCCAATTCCACCTTTTCCATAAATCGCTATTTGTCGCATATTGATTTCACTCCTTTGATTCTTGCTGGGTACCTCTTGAAACCGCTCTCCATTATCTGTTACAATGACAAACGGGTACTTCAATTAAGCCCGCCCAGGGTTTATTGACCACCCTCGCTGAATGAGTACTTGCACTACTCATTCAGCTTTAATTTTTTATCTACTTGCGTCGCCCCCTTTGCTTCGTTTTATATCATGGATATTGCCGAAAAGAAAAAGCTTAAGACAACTATTTTTGTCTTAAGCTTCTCTGCTCAAAATCCGGCTAAAACAAAATCAAGGCTTGCGAATAAAACGATTCGCAAGCCTCTTTGCTTTTTAACATCCTATGATATTTGTAAACAATATAGCATAAATGTTTTTCTCGTGCAAGCATTTGTTAAAAGTCGGAAAATTTAAATGCCTCGTTAACAGTTTTCCATTAGTTTCTTCGCTTCGACATACTGGGCAATCCCGGCGGCCACTTTCTTTGCTTCCTTCATTGCCAGTACTACAGTCGCCGGTTCATGCACGACATCACCGCCGGCAAAAACTCCCCGGCGCGTTGTCATGCCATAAGGGCGATCCCTTGTAATCACATACCCGTTTTTGTCCACGTCGATTCCCCGAGTTGTCGAAACGATTCGAGCCGCCGGGCGTTGTCCAATGGCCAACAGCAAGACATCCGCCGGAATCGTTTCCCGCTGCCCCGTGGGTTGCAACTCATTATTTGCCGAAAGTGTCTGCGCCTCGCACTCCAACGCCGTCACTTTATTGCCGCCGATAATTGCAACCGGACTGACCAGCCAATGAAACTCTACTCCTTCATTCCGCGCCGCTTCGAACTCAGCTCGTTCCGCAGCGATTTCTTTTTCCGTCCGCCGGTAAACGACGGTCACTTTGGCCGCACCCAGACGCAATGCGGTTCGCGCCGCGTCCATGGCCACATTCCCGGCCCCTACGATTACGACACGATCCCGAGCCGCCACCGGTATTTCCTTGGGGTCCAAGTTTCCTGAACGTGTGAGCGCCACCATCCCCAAAAAATAAGTCGCCTGAACAACACCCGGCAAATCTTCGCCGGGAAGATTCAATGTCTTGGCCAATGCGGTTCCCGTACCGATAAAGATCGCGTCGAATTCGTCTTCGAACAAGGCGTCCACCGTGATATCCGGACCCACCAGAACATGAGTCCGGATATCAACACCCAATTCCTGTATCCGGCGAATTTCTCGCCGAACAATATCTTTGCCCAAACGGAATTCAGGAATTCCATATATCAGTACGCCGCCCGGTTCTGACTGCGCCTCAAAAATCGTCACCGCAAAACCAAGCTTGGCCAAGTCGCCGGCCACCGTCAATCCAGCCGGACCCGAACCGATTACCGCAACTTTTCCCTGTGGCGGAAGTTCATTCTTATGAATATGAATCCCCATCTCAGCATCAAAATCCGCAATAAACCGTTCCAATTTTCCGACCTGAATGCCGCAATTTTTCCGGGTTAGCACGCAGGAGCCTTCACATTGCCGTTCATGCGGACATACCCGACCGCACACTGCCGGCAGACTGCTGCGCTTGGCAATGATTGCGCTGGCTTCGCCGATATTGCCATTTGCCAGAGCATGAATGAAGTTGGGGATATCGTTGCCGATTGGACAGCCCTTGCGGCAAAGCGGCGTTGCACAATTCAAACAGCGTTTCGCTTCAGAAATTGCTTCTTTGGTCGTAAAACCGGCGTCAATTTCGTCAAATGACAACTCAGGCTGCGAAAAATCAGTTTTTTTGTCGATCAGCAACAGCGTTTCTCCTTTATAATTCCATTGTCATTGCAGTTTCGTCACAATTGGGGAACTTACTGCAATTGATACAGTCGCGCCAAACTTTGTGGGGCAGTTCTTCCTTGCTGATTTCTTTAAATCCGGATGCCGTAAAAAATTCGGGATGATAGGTCAACACAAACAATTTGCGAATCCCCAGTTGCCGCGCTTCTGCAATAATCGACGCAACAATCTTCAAGCCGACGCCACTGCGCAAATGTTGGGGAGATACCGTCAATGCCCTCACTTCCGCCAATCCGTCCCACGCTAAAGTCAAAGCTCCCGTTCCCACAATTTTTCCGCTCTGCTCGGCCACTGTAAAATCTCGCAGCGTTTCAAAAATCGAATGGCGGGACCGTGGCAAAACCAGCTCCCGCTCCGCATAATAATCAACCAAATTATATATTTCTTCAATATCCGCCAATACTGCTTTTCGAATTTTCACTTACGCACCCCCGCACATTCAATTAAATTGATTCGTATTAAGTTCGACAATTTCAGTGTTTTTCCTTTTGCCTGTCTGCATTTTTCCGCATTACTCCAAGATTTTTTTCAATACAATTCGATACATTTTGCGGGGTCGGCCGGCTCCCCGATATTCCTCGCCTGTTTCGACCGCCATTCCATTTGCCGCCAATGTTCCCAGCAGGCGTCTTGCATTGCGTTCGGTCATGGAAAGATACTGCGCCAACGTTTCGGCGCCCAATATTTCCCCGTCAATTTTCGCAAAAACCGATATCAGCCGATTCAACGTCGTCCCACTTACATTCAGTTGTTTTGCCAAGGCCAGGGTTTCGGCATTGTCACTCCGGATGGAATATCGCAATTGAAGTTCCGAATTCAAAGGGCCGACGACCATCTTATCATCCAGTACCACCATCCATTTTCCCTTTCCTTTTCGTTTCGCCAATCCAAGCGCGATCATGGCGTTTTCATTGGCATTGTATGCGGTATCGCCAAACCCGATTCCTCCGCTGATCGTGATGGCCAGGCGCTTACCGGCCTCATCCATAATCGGCATACGGGTAAATCCCTGGGTAATTTCTTCCATGGCTCCCCGAGTCGAATAAATAATAAACCGGCCGTTTCCCTGCATCACAATCGCGCCCTTTACCTTCTCGGCAAAATTCAGCAGAATTTCATGCAATTGCAATTCGACTTTCAGTACGGCATAGCCGGAAACCGCCTCGCGGCTGAAATCGTCATACCCATCCATTGCGATATGCAAGATGGCAATTTGTCCCGCTTTGGACAATAATGCATCCGCTTTGCTCACGGCCAGATCCAACATCGAGCGAATATTGCTCTTGGTCGGCCAAATTCTAAAAGCCACGACACCATGACGCTTCAATTCTTGATAAGTAGCATAAAAACAGGTCACTGCCACTTTTGTTTTTCCCGCGTTCCACAAATCAAGATGAAACTTGGTGAGTTCACTGGCGGAAACGACATTGTCATAATCATTTACATAGATTTGCGGCAGCGCCGTCTGCGCATCTTCAAAATTTTCAATGATTTCCTGTCGGCTAAATGTATCAAAGCTCATACTGCCGACCGGTCGGTTTTCCCTTGCCAAATAGAGCAGCACCCGGTAAATGCTGGTTCCCGTATGCGGCATAAACAACTTGGGGGTAATGCTGTCTTTCACCGCAATCGCATAACGATAGGGTACCTTGCCGGAAAACATCCACATGTCGACATCTCCGTCATGGCGACGGATAATATCCGGAACCTCGGATGCATCTTCATATATATACCCTGCAACAATCATTTTTTCCAGGTAATCGGCAGCGACTTCCTCAATAAGTTTTACCGAATCACCAGGACCAACGACGCCAATTCTAATTTTTCGCATGGTATTCCTCGCTTTCTCCATTGGAGTATAGCATTTTTGACCATTTTTGTATTGTCTTCACTCAATCGCTGTATTTCTAAAAAACATTTTCATTTTATAAACATTGCATAAAATGTGTATATTCATGAATTATACGGAAATGTCTTTTATTTGTCCGTAATGTGTGATAGTATTTTTTCAAATAAATCATAGCATTAAAGGCACAAAACAACAATTGATTTTTGGACACTATGCATAAGAAGTGGAGGATACACCCGATGACGGCGGCACCCATTTTACCCAAAGAACTCGGGCAGATGATCGAATGGCGGCGAGCGTTGCATGCCAATCCCGAACTGAGCGGCAAGGAATACCAGACGCGGAACTTCATACTCCAGCAGCTTCACGCATTGGACATCCCAACCCAAACATTTGAAAACCATGCAGGAATATTGGCGACCCTCCAGGGAAAAGGCCCCGGCGGCGTAGTTGCCTTACGGGCCGATATGGATGCGTTGCCCATCAACGAAATCAACGACCTTCCTTATTGTTCCCGTAACGCAGATGTCATGCACGCCTGTGGACACGACGGACATATGGCCATGTTGCTGGGTGCGGCAACCGCCTTGAAAGAAAACCGCGATGCCTGGCGCGGAACCATCAAACTGGTGTTTCAACCCGCCGAAGAAGCTGCGCCGCATGGCGGATCTCCCTGGATGATCGCCGACGGAGTACTCGAAAACCCAAAAGTCGACATGATGTTCGGGATGCACCTGTGGCCCGACATCCATTATGGCGACATCGGTATTTGCAGAGGGACAATGATGGCCTCTTCCGACCGGTTTACCCTCAAGTTGCTTGGCGCCGGGGCCCACGCCGGGGCGCCTCATCAAGGAATCGACTCAATAATGATGACCTCTGACGTCTTGACCGCGCTCAGCCGGATCATTCACAGGCAAACCGACCCGCGCGAAACCGCGACGATCAATATCGGAACGATCCACGGCGGCGAACGTTATAATGTAGTTGCCAAAGAAGTTATTCTCGAAGGTACCGTCAGAACCCTGAACGAAACCGTTCGCAAGGAAATCCCCGAACGGATGCAGCGGATGATTCAGGGCATTTGTGACGGATATGGCGGAAAATACGAACTGAATTATCAATTTGGTTATCCCAGTCTGCAAAACGCACCCGATGAAACAGGCTTTGTTGTTTTGGCCGCCAGTCGCTTTCTGGGAACCGACCATGTTCTGTCTGATCACAAACCGGTTCTAGGCGCAGAAGATTTTGCCTTTTTTGCTGAAAAAGTTCCTTCCGCTTATTTCTTTGTCGGCTGCGGTACCCCAAATGTTCCGATCCGTCCATTACACAGCGGCAATTTCAATTTTGACGAACGGGCATTATTTGTCGGAGCGCAAGTCATGGAGGAAACCGCCCTTGCGGCGTTAACTTTCCTGGAAAGAAAAAACAAGAATAATGAAGGAGGAATTTAAGTGAGTCGTCCAAATCCTGATTCGTCGACCGCAGGAGAAGGGACTTCAAGCGTCCTGCAACGTTTTCTGGATGTTTTGGAGTATGTCGGAAACAAATTTCCATCCCCTTTCACCCTCTTTATCAGTCTTGCCTTTGGAGTCCTTGCGCTATCATTTATTTTCGAAGGGGCCTCCGCTACCTACATGGGAGCAGGCAACAAAATGATTACCGTCAAAGTCATAAATCTGATCAACGTGTCTTCGTTCCAGTCCTTTCTGGCGGATATGGTGAAAAATTTTGTTTCCTTCCCGCCGCTCGGCTTGGTCGTCGTTATGATGATGGCCATGGGCATCGCTGAAAGCACCGGGCTGGTTACAGCGCTGGTTCGGCGTGTTTTGCTCAACGTTCCTTCCTGGGGAGTCACCGCCGCCATTATGTGTCTGGGCATCAACGGAAACTTGGCTTCCGATGCAGCCACCGTATTTATGCCGGCCGTCGCGGCTGCCGTATTCGCAGGCATGGGACGTAATCCATTGGTTGGCATGTCCGTTGCCTTCGCCGGCACCCAAGCCGGATTCAGCGCCAACTTCCTTCCTGCAGGAACCGACGCATTGATCGCCGGAATCACGGCCACCGCCACAAAAATACTGCCGCAAACCATGAACTCTCCCGTACATGTCCTGATTAATTATTATTTCATGTCTTCGTCGGTTATCATTCTGACCATCGTTGGAACATTGGTTGCCGAAAAAATAGTAGCGCCTCGGCTTGATCGATTTATGCCCTACATGGATCTCTCCGCTGTTACACAATCACATGAGTTGACCGCAGAAGAAAAGCGCGGATTAAAGTATGCCGGATGGACCACCGTCATCTATATTCTGATTCTGCTTGCCATGTGCATGCCGGAAAACGGCTGGCTGCGAGACCCAAAAACTCATGCTCTAGTTCCAAAATCGCCGTTGCTGTCCGGCATTATCCCCTTGATCTTCATTTTCTTTGTATCTGTCGGAATGGCTTTTGGCATTGGCAAAGGCGTTATCAAAAGCGAAGCGGATATCCCAAAATTGATGGCCAACGGTGTTAGCGGTTCGGTCAGCTTCATTGTGCTTGCCATGGCCGCCTCACAGTTTATCGCTTGGTTCACCAAAAGCAACTTGGCTACTGTCATCGCAATACAAGGAGCGCACTTTTTGCAGTCCGTCAATTTTACAGGAATTCCTTTGGTCATCGGGTTCATGTTTCTGTCCGGCCTTGCCGACTTCCTGTTAATCAGCGGCTCAGCCAAATGGGTTTTCTTTGCCCCAATTTTTGTTCCCATGTTCGGCCTCTTGGGTTATGAACCGGCTGTCGTTCAGGCGGCCTACCGCGTAGGCGAAAGCATCACCAACCCAATCAGCCCCCTTAATTACTACATTCCGGTTATGTTGGGAATTATCACCCACTATGTAAAAACCGGCGAAAAGAAAATTGGCTATGGAACCATTATTGCCGCCCAACTTCCGTTTGCATTCTGGTTTGCCATCGCCTGGGGCGGCTGGCTGGTTATGTTTATGCTGTTCGATTGGCCCTTGGGTCCCGGCGCAAAAATCTATCTATAGTTGCAAAAACAACTCAAACAAAAGAGAACGGCAGGCAATCATTTGTCCGCCGTTCTCTTTTGTTATTATTGCTGATCAACAATACCGAACCTTGTTCAGGTGCTTTTCCTGTATCATCCGTCAAAATCCCAGTGCGGTTCCCCCCTGATATACAATAAATGCCATGCCCCACGCCAGCGCAGTTGAATAAGCGAAACTAAACGCAGGCCACTTCCACGAATTCGTTTCCCGTCTTATCACCGCCAACACCGCCAGACACGGAGAATACAACAGCGTAAACACCATCAAACTTAATGCAACCAGTGGACTAAAAGTCGGGTCAGCTGCCAGCGCCTCCTGCAGAGAGCGGGAATCTTCCTCCACATCCCCCACACTGTAAATCGTCGCTAATGAACTCACCAGCACTTCTTTTGCCGCGACAGCCGAGACGAGGCCCACTCCCATTTTCCAGTCGAAACCAAGCGGTTTGATTACCGGCTCAATCGCATGGCCGAATTGTCCTGCGTAGCTGAGCGCAATCTTTTCCGAAGCCTGTTCTTTGTCCAGCTGTTCCAACAAGGGTTTCGCCGCTTCATCGTCATATTTTTCCGTCACCGCCGTCTTTGCAGCCTCATAGTCTTTACTGTATTGAACTTCCGCCGGATAATTCGTGAGAAACCAAATCAAGATCGAGGCCGCCAAAATCAACGTGCCTGCTTTCTTCACATATAATACGCTGCGTTCCCACATATGAAGCAAAATGCTTCGCGGGGTCGGGAAATGATACGACGGCATCTCCATGATAAAAGGTTCCGTGTTCCCTGGAAACAGCAATTTGCGAAAAATCAGTGACATCAAAATCGCCAGCACAATTCCCAGAAAATAAATCGAGAACAGCACACTGCCGGCCATATGCTCCGGAAAGAAAGCCGCGATCAGCAATGTATAAACCGGCAACCTCGCACTGCAGCTCATTAACGGAGAGACTAAAATCGTCACCATGCGGTCGCCCTTATTTTCCAGCGTCCGGGTCCCCATGACCGCCGGTACGCTGCAACCAAACCCAAGCAACAGCGGGATAAAAGATTTTCCATGAAGCCCTACCGCCCGCATGATCCGATCCATAACAAAAGCCGCCCGCGCCATATAGCCGGTATCTTCCAACAGAGCAATTCCAAAAAACAGTAGCAATATACTGGGCAGAAAAGTAATAACACTGCCCACTCCGCCAATAATACCGTCCACAAGCAGCGATCGCAATTCGCCTTCGGCCATGGTTGAGCCTACCGCGCCTCCCAGCCAGGTCACTCCCTCTTCGATCCAACCCTGAGGAATTTCGCCCACTGTAAACACAATATTAAAGAGCAGCCACATGATGCCGAAAAAAATCGGCAACCCCAGCACGCGGTGCGTTAGAATCTTGTCAATCTTGTCCGATGGCGTTTCCGAATTCTGCGCCCGGAAATCAACAAATTCCCTGTATACTTCCGCAACATGGCAATATCGCCGTTCCGCAATGGCTATTTCAAGATCTTCGCCCATGACTACGCTTGTTTTATTGCGAATAGCTTCAATGACCGGCAGCACTTTGCTTCCGCCCGGCGTATCAGCAACCGATTGCCGAATCTCCGCATCATTTTCCAAAAGCTTTAGCGCCAGCCACCGGCTCGGATATTTAAGATTTCGCAGAGGCGCCAACACATCCATGGTTTGCTCGATTGCCGTTTCGATTTTATTACCGTAATGAATTGCAAACGGTTTAAAATTATGCTTTGCAGAAGCCTCCGCAACAGCTTTTAACAATGCTTCAGTTCCCTGATTTCGGTTGCCGACCAATCCGACCACCGGAATCTCAAAATGTTTTTGCAAAGCTTTCTCATCTAACTTGATTCCAGCTTGCGCCGCCACATCCGTCATATTTAGAGCCAATACCATGGGTCGTTCCAGTTCCAGCAGTTGCACGGCCAAATAAAGATTTCGCTCCAAGTTGGAAGCATCCAAAATATTGACAATCAGGTCAGGCTTTTCATCAATAATAACATTACGCGCCACGACCTCATCCATCGAATTTGCCGTTAGACTGTAAGTCCCCGGCAAATCAATCACAACCATATCCTGTCCTTGGAAGCGCCGGAATCCCTCTCTCCGTTCCACGGTTACTCCCGGATAATTTCCCACATGTTGCCGCGCTCCCGTAATATTGTTAAAAATCGTGGTTTTGCCGGAATTTGGGTTTCCAGCCAGTGCTATTGTCATGCAGGCTGCTGCCATCATGCCTTCCCTCCCGTCAAATTCACTTCAATCGTAGCCGCCTCCGCCTTGCGCAGCGACAAGTTAAAGTTTTTCACTTTAATCTCCATGGGATCACCCAGCGGAGCCAACTTCAAAACATGTACCTGTGTACCGGCAACCACTCCCATATCGACAATGCGCCGTTTGATCGGTCCGGCTCCAGTTACCCTGCTGATAACGCCAATTTCACCAGTTTGCATCCGGTCCAGCGTTTTTTTCATGCAACCACTTCCGTTTCATTTATTGATAATATTTTTCATTTGTATTTATCGTATGTCAGTGCGCCTGTTCTGTCAATAGTATTATGAAAATTTTTCTCATTTATTTATTTCTTATATCCCTTATTTTATTTAATACTTACACCGATTTTGCAAGAAGAAGAGCCTGCACAATATTCTGTGCAGGCTCTTCTTCTTGCAAAATTAATGGGTCTATACATGATAATACCTTTCACGCACAATCCATGCACTCACTCACGAATCACCAACAATACACCGGCGAATATCAGCGCCGCTCCCATCCCAAAACTCCATCCCACCTGTTCTCCCAGAAACAACCACCCCAACAAGGTTCCCACGATGGGTTGAAAGAAAAAGTACAGTCCGCCGCTTCCGGCATCCACCAGCTGTAATCCTCTATTCCAAAAATAAAAGGCTCCTGCAGTGGAAACCGTGCCGATATACAGAATCCCCAGCAAAATTTTCGGTTGAGTCATCATCTGCAAGTGCTCCGGTTGCATCTGCGCCAGCGCCAATGGCGTCATTGCCGCCGCAGCCGCCAACATCGCATAAGTGGTGACTACAATCATGGAACATTGAGCTGGAATCTTTTTCACGAGTACCGACATGAACGCCCAAGTTATTGCCGCCAACCCCAAAATAAAGCCACCCATTTGGGTCTCTTTTCCCATATCTCCAATACCCACGATACACAACACCCCACTCGTTGCAAGACAAAGCGAGATTGCTTTTTTAACCGTAATCGCCTCATCCAACAGCAAGCGGGCAAAAATTACCATGAAGGCCGGCGTGGCCGCCGTAATCACAGCCCCCATCTGCGCCGATGATAATTGGGTTCCTGCAAACTGCGCCCAAATTGAAATGAAATACCCTACAATCCCAACCATCACCACTGTCGGCCATGCTTGTTTCGGTATTTTCCAAGATTCTCCCCTGATCCAGGCAAAAATCGTCAAGGCCGCCAAGGCCACCAAATAGCGAATCCAAACAAGTTCCAAGGCCGGCAGCACTTCCAGCACCACCTTGCTGACTACATAGAGTCCTCCCCAGATGCTTGCCGCCAGTGTCAAATACAAGGGTCCCAAATATTTTTTCATGCTTCCTTTTCCCATTACAGTTTGATGAAAATATTATGGAGTACCTTATGAAAAGTTTTGATTTCTGCGGCGCTGCATCCCGACAACATGACGCCGGCAACAGTATTCATCACATCGATCAGTCGTTCACGAACGGCAACGGCCTTCGCCGTCAGAAAAATTGAAAAAGCCCGCCGATCGCCCGGAACATCGACGCGTGAAACCAAATTTTGCCGTTCCAATCGGTCAATCAATCCAGTCAATGTGGAATTGTCCAAAAAACATCGTTTCCCCAAATCCGTAATGGATTCACCGTCTTTTTTGTACAACGCATACAAAACAATCAATTGTCCGGGAGTAATTCCCAGACCCCTTTCGTCCAGTACCTTCTTTGTGTATTGAAAATGCTTTTGTTCCGCTTTTGCCAACAAGATGCATACGCTGTCAAAAATCTCCAGCATCGCCATTCCCACTTTCATTCCGGTTTTATTGGGTAGCAAATAATGTTTGCGCTCTTATTTTATATTTATCCTGCCATTTATTGCAACGTGAAACTCATTGATAAAAAACATTTTTCAGGGATCTTGACAAATACTTTGCAGCAATTATAATTTAGTTAAGCAAATAGTTTGCATGCAAATAATTATATTGCAAATTATCGAAGGAGGTTTTTATATGAACGGTGTATATGTTTATAGTGCAGGTTGGTTGTTGGATCAGGTCAGTCGTTACATTCAATCCCCGGAATCCATGATCCATGATCAAGCCGACGATAGCGCCCGGTCAATCGCCCGTCTTTATTTTTCTTTCCGATAGTCTTTGTTCCGTCTTTCGTTGATCATTGTCTTTCAGGGTTGCGTAGCTGCATGCATTGCAGGAGCGTTACCCTGTTTTTTTATTTTTCTCTCTTTCTTATATTGATTATAGAAAACCGAAATACTATAATAGTTTTTGAGTGCAGGAAAGGAATGAATGCGCATGGAAGATGTGAAAAATTTTATTCTTGACCATGCCCAAAGTCGGTTTGATCGATTTGGTTTTCAAAAAACGACAATGGACGAAATCAGTCGCGACTGTAAAATGTCGAAACGGACATTATATGAACACTTTCGCGACAAAGAGCACCTGTTCGACTGCCTGATTGAACGGGAAGGGCATCGGGATCTGGAAACTATTTTTGCGCGCATGGGAACCGTCGAAGACCCTTTGGAACGACTGGTTATCCTTTTGCGCACAGCCATTGCCTATTTTAGTGAAGACATTTTTCTGACGCGCTTGCTGAAAAACGATAATGCGTTATTCTCATCATTGCTCAACGGCAAGTCTCATGTTCTCATCACCGAGCATCTGATCAATCTGATCGACGGCATTGTCGCCGAAGGAAAGGAAAAAGGCCGAATCCGCCCGGAAGTGGATGGGCAAGTTGCCGGATACATCGGCTTCCGTCTCTTTCAGGCGTTTAGTTATATGCGGACCATACCGTTTACTGCGGAAAAAGAACAACAGGGATTTTATACCGATGCGTTGGTTGATTTTTTCTACAACGCTTTAGTAAAGAGATAGTGGAGGGAACAAATCAGATGATAACGAAAGAATGGCTTATCGCTCACAAAACTCCTCTTGCCGCAGCCTTGGCAGTTGTATTGATCGCAGTCGCCGCTTCACTATTGTTCTGTTTTTCTGCAAAAAAACAAGTGGCGGAGCAGCCGCCGTTAGTTCGTTCCATGGTAGTTAAAGTAAATGGAGCCGACCGAAATGCCACCTATTCCGGCGAAGTCCGCGGACGGTATGAAAGATTGCTTGCCTTTCAAGTCGGCGGCAAAATCATGCGCCGTAACGTGGAATTGGGCAATACCGTTTCTGCCGGCGACATCCTAATGGAAATTGACCCCAAGGATGTTCAGCAAACCGTGAACATTACCGCAGCCCAAGTCGCTGCCGCACAGTCGCAATTGGCGCTGGCCGAAACAAACTTGAAACGGTACAAGGAATTATATGAGCAAGAGGCCGTCGGTCGCGCCGTATATGATCAGTACGTCAATGCTCACGCAGCCGCCGCAGCGGCCGCCCGCCAAGCCGCCGCGCAATATTCCCAGGGTTCGAACCAACTCGGATATACTGCGTTGCGCGCTGCCAGCAGCGGTGTGATTTCCAGTATTTCAGTCGAAGCCGGTCAGGTAGTTGCCGCCGGACAAACTGTTCTGACTCTGGTACAGGATGGCGAACGTGAAATCGAAATGGAAGTCCCGGAAAATCGCTATGAAGAAATCCGCAATGCCCGGGAAATCAAAGTCACATTCTGGGCGTTGCCCAACCGGGTCGTGGATGGCACTGTCCGCGAGATTGCTCCGATTGCCGACAAAACATCCCGCACCTATAAAGTTCGAATTCATCTTACCAATCCGCCGCCGGAACTCAAACTGGGTATGACCGCCAGCGTCAGCACCGCCGTCAATGCTCAGCAGAAATCGGCGGAGGTTCCCCTTTCGGCCATTTACCAGACCGGTTCAACTCCCGCCGTATGGGTCGTCAGCAACGAAACTGCGACGCTTCGCCCGGTCAAGCTGGGAGCGTTCGGCGATGGAAGCGTACAGGTGCTGGAAGGACTCAACAATAACGACACCGTCATTACGGCAGGCGTTCACAAACTTAAGGAAGGCCAAAAAGTCCGCTTGGCAGGTGAAGGCAAGTGAAAAACTTCAACCTGACCGAACTTGCCTTTCGGCACAAGGAATTTGTTTACTTCACCATTGCCATGATCTTTTTGGCCGGCATTTTTTCCTACCGGCAACTGGGACGAATGGAAGATCCCGACTTTGTCATCCGACAAATGGTTGTTTCCGTCGCTTGGCCCGGCGCCAGCGCTCGTGAAATTGAAGAACAAGTCACTGATAAAATTGAAAAGAAATTGCAGGATACTCCGGGCGTCGATTACCTCAGAAGCTTTTCCAGGCCGGGGCAAGCCGTCATTTATGTAATATTGAAGGAAAGCACCCCCGAAAAAGATGTGCGTCCTACCTGGCTGGAAGTCCGCAATATGGTCAATGATATCAAAATCACCTTCCCCAGCGGAGTCATGGGGCCTTACTTCAATGACCGTTTTGACGACGTTTTCGGCTCCATCTACGCCCTGACCGGGGATGGATTCAATTATGAAGAACTGCGTGAACGCGCCGAAACCATCCGCCGAACATTGCTTGGCGTACCCAATGTGAAAAAAGTACAGCTTGTCGGTGTCCAACCGGAAAAAATATTCATCGAAATGGAAAGCAGCAAACTATCGCAAATGGGGATCGACCCCAATCTGCTGATTGCCGCAATCAAAACACAAAATGCGATGAACGCCTCCGGCATGGTCGAAACCTCTTCCGACAACGTCTATCTGCGAGTCAGCGGCATGTTCGAAAGTATCGAAAATGTCCGAAAAATTCCGGTCCGGGCTGCAGGGCGAACTTTTCGCCTCGCCGACATCGCCAAGGTAACACGGGGATTTATTGACCCACCGGACCCCCTGATGTATTTCAACGGCAAACCCGCAATTGGAATTGCTTTGTCCATGGATAAAGGCGGCAACATTCTCAAACTCGGCGATGATCTTGATAAAACAATAGACCAAATTAAGACGGAACTTCCGCTGGGATTGGAAATCGGCCAGGTATCGAACCAGCCGGATATTGTCGACGAATCCATCGGCGAATTTGTTAAATCTTTGATTGAAGCAGTAATAATCGTTCTGATCGTCAGTTTTGTCAGTCTGGGACTACGGACAGGCATCGTCGTGGCTCTCTGCATCCCCTTGGTGCTGGCCGGCGTCTTCGCCTGCATGAAGGTTCTCGGCATTGATCTCCATAAAGTGTCGCTGGGCGCATTGATTATTGCGCTGGGTTTGCTGGTAGATGATGCCATCATCGCCATCGAAATGATGTCGGTCAAGTTGGAGCAGGGCTGGAACCGTTACGACGCCGCTTGCTACGCTTATACCGCCACGGCTTTTCCCATGCTGACCGGAACTTTGATCACTTGCGCCGGTTTCATTCCCATCGGCTTCGCCAAAGGAAATGCGGCGGAATTTTCCAGCAGCCTATTCACCGTAATTACCATTGCACTAGTCCTCTCCTGGTTTACATCCGTCATTGTAACGCCTCTGCTGGGCTATAAACTGATCAAACCCAAGGAAAATCACGACCCTTCACACAATGTATACGACTCAAAATTTTATCGCATATTCCGTCGGGTACTGACCTGGTGTCTGGAGCGGCGCAAACTGGTACTGGCCATTACGGTCGCCAGCTTTATCGGGTCCCTGTTCCTGTTCCAGCTCATCCGGCAGGAATTTTTTCCGCCTTCCCTGCGCAAGGAAATCATTGTAGAAATGACGTTGCCGGAAGGATCGACGATCCGTGCAACCGAAGCACAGGCGGCTCGTTTCGCCAAGGAATTTGAAAATGACCCGGACCTCGCCAGTTACAGCTATCATGTCGGTGAAGGCGCTCCGCGCTTTGTGCTGACTGTCGAGCCGACTCTGCCGCACAGCAGCTACGCTCAATTCGTTTTTGTCGCCAAAGACCTGGCGGCCCGCAACCGGTTGAGTGACAAAGCCAATCTGATTCTGGCGGAAAAATTTTCCGACGTGCTGAGTCACGTTAAACTGCTGCAAACGGGTCCTCCTTCCGCTTATCCGGTCATGCTGCGGGTCAGCGGCATCGATCATGACAAAACAAAGGAAATCGCCCACAAAATTGGCGCGCTAATGAATTCCAAGCCTTATCTTTCCGCTATCAATTATGACTGGAATGAAAAAAACAAGGTCATGCGGCTCATCATCGATCAAGACAAGGCCCGCATGCTTGGCATTGACAACCAGACTCTGGCCACCAGCCTGCAGATGCAGCTCTCCGGCGCAGCAATCGCCGAATTCCGGCAAGAAGATAAAACGGTTGCCATTGTATTCCGGATGAATCCGCAGGACCGCACAAACCTTGGCCGGGTCAAGGACTTACCCATTCACATCGGCAGCGGTAAATTTGTCCCGCTGGGTCAGATCGCCAAAATCAGCTATGACAGCGAAGACGGCTTAATCTGGCGGCGAAACCTGAAACCGACCCTCACAGTCCAGGCTGAAATCAAAAATGGTATAACCGGTAATGACGCCACCAAAAAAATCTATGACGAGCTGGCTTCATTGCGTCAATCCCTCCCTGCCGGGTATCGCATCGATGTCGGCGGCTCCCTGGAGAACAGTGCAAAATCCATTGGTTTTCTACTGCAGCCCGTACCCATCATGGTTTTAATTATCGTGTTCCTGTTGATGCTGCAACTGCAAAGAGTCTCCCTGATGCTGCTGACCCTGCTGACCGCTCCGCTTGGAATTATCGGAGTATCCCTACTCATGCTGGCTACCTTCAAACCTCTCGGCTTTGTCGCCGAACTGGGCATTCTGGCTCTGGGCGGCATGATTATCCGTAATTCCGTCATTTTGATCGATCAGATTGAAAAGCACATTGCGGATGGCCAAGCCCCATGGAATGCCATCATTGACTCTGCCATACTGCGTTTCCGTCCCATCATGCTGACGGCAGCCGCTGCAATTCTCGGCATGGTTCCACTAATCCCCAGCACTTTTTGGGGTCCCATGGCCATCGCCATCGCGGGCGGACTGTTTGGAGCCACCATTCTGACACTGTTGGTGCTGCCCGTCATGTATGCAGCCTGGTTTAGAATTCATCCCGACACGCCTCCCAAAAGTGCGGAATAAAAAGAGGAATTCCTGCAAGGGGCACGAATTGAAACACTATAAGAAACAATCGTAATATTGCGGGAGGTTGCTATGGACGACAATAAAGGCATTTTGCTTGAATCCGGCACCAATGAATTTGAGATTATTGAGTTTTCTGTCGGCGGCATCTTCTATGGGCTGAATGTTGCCAAAGTTCGTGAAGTCATAAATGCCGTGCCTGTAACCTTTATTGCCAAATCTCACCCCAATCTGGATGGAGTTTTCACTCTTCGTTCCCGCGTCATGCCGCTGGTCAACCTGGCCCGCAGCCTGAACGCCAAACCGGAATCGGACGAATTTAAGATCATCGTCTGTGAAATCAACAACTTCTATGTTGGGTTCAAGGTCGACGCCGTATACCGAATCCACCGGATTTCCTGGACTCAGATGGAGCCCGCGCCCCATGTGGCCGGTTCGGATTTGGTCGTCGGAATTGTCAAGATGCAGGAACGAATGATCATCCTCTTGGATTTTGAAAAAATTCTGGCGGATGTCAATCCGGAGATGAACAAAAAGATGATGGCCGTGCCGCTTTCTACTCCGGATCTTGTCAAACTTCGCCAAACCAAGACAATCTTGATCGCGGAAGATTCCCGGATGTTGCGGGATTTGCTGCTCGGCACGCTAAACAGCGCCGGTTACAATACCATCAGCAACGAAAACGGACAGGAGGCCTGGGACAAACTTGAGGCCATCGCCGAAAAAGATGCGCCGGTTACCGACAGCCTTCAACTGATCATCACCGATATTGAAATGCCGAAAATGGACGGTCATCATCTCACCAAGCGCATCAAAAGCAATCCACGGCTCAAAGAGTTGCCTGTCGTTATTTTCTCTTCCCTCATCAATGAGGAAATGCGATTAAAGGGACAAGCGTTGGGTGCTTTTGCCCAAATTACCAAGCCTGAAATCGAACAACTCATTGGCATTGTCGACCAAAAAATCGCATTCTAGGCATCCATCCGGACGCATCGATCTTCCAGACAATAGCAAAAGCCGTCAGACTGTAAGTCTGGCGGCTTATTTCATGTTGAGTTTCACACCCGGTCAGGCAATCATGTCCACTTTTTGTCCCAGCGCCTCATTATTCTGCTGCGCCTTGGAATCCGAAGCAGTAGTGGTGCGGGTTTCCCCGCCGGATACATACACTTTGCCGCATTCGGGGCAAACCGCTGTAAATAGACGGACACTCTGCGAAACTACGCGTCGCCCGTCCTTTTGCGCATTGGCCTGTTCATTGCCGACGTGCTCCTGCTCATGAGACATTACGACGGCAGCGGAACTCGCCGGGTCAATATGTCCCGGCGCCTTGAAGGATACTCCCGGATCATTGGATCCATCCTGATACGTGCGTTCCTTGCATGTCTGGCATTCAATCTGCCCGGTTCGTTTTAGCCGCTGCGTTTCAGGAGTGGTTTTATCCTTGTTTTTTGTAAGGTCCAGCAGATAAGCCGGAGATTGCGCAGCAGATGCCCCGGCATTTTCAGCGGTATTTCCCCCACCCGCCTGACCTGCCTGGTACATCTTCGGTTCCATGCCCATTCGGGAAAAAGCAACCCCGGTCAATCCTGCCACCACAATTTCGCCTCTCTTCGCCTGCGAAGATTATGCCTCATTTCCTTACGGGTTTCTTGGAAAATCCTTTATTTTTATTATAAACCCTGTCGTACTATTTCGTATAGATATTCAAGCCAATTTTAATTTCTTCGTTTTCCGGCACCGGTTGATTGCCTTCCGTGCTGGCAATGATCGTCGATTTTCCACTGCTGGACTTGCCGAAGCGCTGGCTCAAATCCACCTTGATGGTTAGAATATTGCCTTCCGTTGTCATTTCAATATTTTTCATACTCCATATCCTCCTACTATCTCTTTGAATTGTTCAGGCTCATTCAAATTCTCCTCTTGTTTGCCAAATTCCTTCCCAAGGGACTGGGTTTCTGCAGCCGCCCACAGCAGCCGCAGGAATTTTTCGGAAACAGCGCGAAATAGGAAAAGCAACCTACTATGGGGGACTGATCATCATGTCCAAGCGTACCCTCAATCGCAGAACTTTTCTCCAAACGGCATCCGTACTGGGAGCTGCGGCTTTTCTCCCCGTTTCATGGCCGCTTCCCGCAACCGCAGAAGACGCGCCTCCATCTTTGCAGTTCACCGGGCAGGCTAAGAGTACTCTGGGCGAATGGTCGGCAACATTGGACCTTTCCAAAGGAGCTCTGCATCCAGGAACCCTTCTGTCCATACAAGCGGAACTGACGTTGTCCCCGGCGTGGCGTACTGCCGTCACTCAGGCCGAGGGCTTGCCCGGCGAATATTTGCTGCTGATTACTACAGAACGCCTGATTGATTCTCAAGGCTGGATGCGGTTTCCCGCTGACGAGCGTATGTCAACGTTGCTCACCCCTACAGGTCTTGCCGTCGAAGGCGGCTCTTCCAGCGCCGTGAGCCGATATGCGGGGAGCCGATATAAAAATCCCGTGGATGAATTGGTGAAAGTTCCGGTTCAACAAATGCAACTCAGCGGCAACAACGGCAAGCTCATTTTTTCAGCCAAACCTTTAGTCCCTCCGGACATTCCGCCGGGCATCTATCGGCTGCGTTTTGATTTTGGTTTCATTCTCAACAAAAAATGGCGTAGCTTGAACAATGAAGGGTTCGCCAACCGTCCAAGAGATGCAGCCGATTTATCTTTGCTGTATTCACCGCCCCTGCTATGCAGCAATCGGGACTTCCGCGGAAAATTCGTCGATGCGGCTTCCATTGTTCCCCGAATATACTGGATTTTACTGGATCGTTACAATTCCAACGGCTATCAGGGCGTGGTCGCCGATGAGGACAAAAAACATTTTGCCCTATCCGGTCGCAATATTATCCCGGACGAAGTAATCTTACCCATGCTTCACGGCAACGGAAGCAAGCTCGCATATAATCTGGAGCCGACTTTCCCCGCCAATTTGATGGACAAGCAACGAATCTTGCCGCTGAATCCGGCATCGGGAGAGTTGTCTTTGCAGATGATTGATCCTGCCGGTAAAAAAATTGATCTCGGCACTGCGCCGTTCATTAAGGAACTAAATGGCCGGCCTACAACCGGAAATCTTGCTTTTACCGCCTGGAAACCGGAAACCTATGGCCGCTACACGGTCATAGCCAAAGGTTGGATCGCCGATACTTGGAATACTCGTTATTATGGCGGCGGAACCTATCATTTTTGGATTGCCAAACGCATGACAATGGGGACTGCAACATTTCAAGGCATGTCATTTCCCGTAGGCGCCCGTTTGGGACAAGCCATCGGCTTCTCACCGGCCGTTCCGGCTGATGTAGTCGCCAAGGCAGATTTGTATCCCGCTTCCGATCCCGCCAGACAAAAGACTCTCTCCTATCGCGGCAAAGCCTCTGTCGGAGGGATATTCGGACCGGCGCAGGGAATGAAGCCGTTCGTGCTGGAAGCACCGGGAGAATATCACAGTCATGTATTGGCAACTTACACCGACGGCGACGGCCATCTGTGGGTCTGCAGCATGCGTCACGCAGGCGTAGTCTACCCAGTCGATTCGCCACTGGAAGCCCACGGCAAAAAATTGAAAATTGACAATCAATATCTGGACCGGGGGGAAACGCACCGTGAAGGCTATGTGGAACCCGGCGACAATTTCCGGTTTCTGGATCATATCAATTTTCCCTACCAGCAGGGAGATTGTCTGCTGATCGCCAGTGAAGGACAAGGCGCCAACAAGATCGAACCCGTCTTGACCTATGTGCTGTCCCCCGACACAGCGCCTTACGAAAAAAGCCTGAACTCCATCGGCGCTACCAATGCGCGCATTCTTACAACCAATGGATTGTCGCCTCATCTCTATCCGGAGTACATCTCGGATTGGGCCTATTATTATGCGGCGGCTCCCCGCCCCGGCCTTTCTTCGCGTTTCCTTGTAGGAGAAAATGGTGTGCGCGCTCCCTACTGGCCCACCAGCACTTCCAGTTTCGGCGGTCAGATCGGTGCATCCGGCAATGGAGATTTTCCGGGCGATATTTACCGTCTGTTGGGCGGCGTTGTGTTGCGACGCAGCGGTCAGTCTCCCCTTTATGCCGGTTATATGGCCAGCGCGTTTATTTTGCCGCACGGCAGCAACAACAACCGGATCATTGCCCCCGGTTCCGAAGAGTTAATCGGTGCAGACGGCACGCCCGCCCGTTTTTTTCTGGTACCGGTCCGCCCCGGCATGGTATATGAGCAAGGCGCCCTGTTCACGCCGGTTTTGCAAATCGATCCGATAGTTCCGGCGCAAATACAGTTTACCTTGCACTATCCTGACGGAACACGCAAAACTTCCAGTGGCGTCGGCGATGCGTTCGGTTACTTTGTCGGCGCAGACAAATGGCAACTCAGTCAGCCCGGAGTTTACCGCTACGCAGTTCAGGCTACGTGGCAGGGTTTTACCGGCCGGGTCCCCGGCCTTACTCCCAGGGTGGGATCCATCTTTGTACTTGAAAAAAACAGACCCGTCGGCAAAGGGCTTCGATTATCCTTAAAAAATCAACAAACTTTCCCCATCATTGAGGGCCTGTTAATTGAAGGAACCACTACCGCAGAATCGGTCGAATATACCATGATCACGCCGGGAGCCGTCATCGAGCAAGGTGCCTTACCCGTTGTAAACGGCCGCTTTTTTTACCGATTTGAACCGGCGCGGGTCAATCAGAAAATCCCCATCTACGACATTGAAAACCGTAGAACCCACCGCAAGGAAATCGGCCGGATCATTCACTTCACTTTTTTTGCCGCGGAAAAAGACGCAACCGGCGCGGTGCATCATTCCTATGCACGTGTTATCATGCGGGGAAATACCGCAATTTACGCACAATAATAGAACGCATTCCAGACTTTTGAAGGGGAGGGATACAAATGAGTACATATGACCTGCTGATAAAAAACGGGTACGTTATCGATCCCGGCAGTGACCTGCAAGGCTGTTACGATGTTGCAATTCTCAATGGGAAAATTGAAAAAATCGCCGCCTCGATGGACCCCACGCAAGCAGAAGAATTTGTCGATGCGGAAGGAAATTGCGTTATCCCCGGCATTATTGACTTGCACACCCACATGAGCGGAGATTTCGGCGGCCGCTATGCCCACAAAATGGCTGCCGAAGTTGGTGTGACGACCACTCTGGATATGGCGGGGCCCATCGAAAGTTCGGTCGAAATGGCCGCAAAATGCGGTACCGGCATCAACGTGGCCTGCATTCATATGGTGCGAGGAAATGTAACCATCGAAGGAGAAGACCCCGACAACAAGGCCATTGGAGCCTTTCTCGATAAAGCCATGAAGGCTGGGGCTATTGGCTGCAAAATTCTTGGCGGACATTATCCGTTGACTCCTGAAGCTTCAGCCCGGATCATTGAGCTGGCGAATGAACGCCAAGCCTATGTCGCATTTCATGCAGGCACCCAAAATACCGGTTCGAACATCCAGGGTTTTCTGGA
Organism: uncultured Veillonellaceae bacterium; assembly: GCA_964609115.1. GTDB lineage: Bacteria > Bacillota > Negativicutes > UBA1444 > UBA1444 > UBA1444. The sequence goes on from CAZSRN010000003.1 coordinate 31,401, forward strand.
AGCAGTAGAGTTGGCCCAGGGAAAAGCTTTGCATATCGCCCACATAAATTCCTACTGCCGCGGGCAGGTTCAAAACGCTGCCGCAGAGGCAGCCGAAGCAATCAAATCCCTCGTCAACCATCCCAACATTACGTCTGAATCGTATATTTCACCCTATAACGGCACAAGCGGCAAATGTGCAAATGGACGCCCCGAAAGCAATGTCACAAAAACCTGTCTTACGACAGGCGGTTTTGAACCTACGGAGGAAGGCATGGTCCAGTCCATTCTGAAAGGTTGGACTCATGTGAATGTTCCCGAAGGGGGACGTGTCGTCTTAAAAGTTGGCGAAGCCGCTCTTGCCTATTGGCGTTCCCAAAATACGGACGCCAATGTAAGTTTCGCAATCAATCCGTTTGAACCGCGCGTCTGTCTCGCATCCGCAAAACGTCCCGATGGAAGTTTTGTCGTGGATTGCATCAGCACGGACGGAGGCGGCATTCCCCGAAATGTCATCATCGACACCGGACTTTCACTTGTAAAATTAAATGCACTCAGTCTGCGGGAGTTTGCAGTCAAAACCAGTTTCAATCCGGCTCGTATTCTGGGGCTTTCGCATAAAGGCCATTTAGGCTTGGGCATGGATGCAGATATTACCCTAATGAATACCCAAACCCAACAGGCTGTCATGAGTTTTGTCGCAGGAAAACCGGTCATGCACAAAGGAATGGTCATAGGCAAAGGTGCAAACTTTATTACAACAGCCGCCGGTAAAGCAGCCATTCAAAATGCCGGACTCCATCCCATCGTTGCCGATCTTGCAGAAAGTGCTTTTTACACGCGGATAAAAAACAGGGCAATTTAAAAAGGAGAAATTTATTTTGCAACAAAAAATTGATGCGCCGGCCATGTTGGAGGACGAACAGGAATCAGCCTATCTGTATGGTATTCTGAGTGAGCTGGAAGCTCAACCGAAATTAGCCGAACTTTATCAGCGTCTGGCCGCCGCCGAAACCCGTCATGCACAGTTCTGGCAAAATGAACTTATCGGGGAACAACAGCCCCTTAAAGCGTATCGGCCCTCTTTGCGGATAAAGTTCATGGTATGGATGGCGCGACGATTTGGCGCGAATTCAATCCTTCCCATGCTGGGCTCCGCAGAAAGCCGCAGTTCCACCGCTTATCAATCAGTCAGCATGGATATGGCGGCAGAAGAACGTTCCCATTCCACTCTGCTTGGGCAAATGCAAAAAATATCAAAAGGCGCAGGGCTGCCCGGACCGGCGGTCGCCCGTTTGGAAGGCCGACATCGCTCCGCCGGAGGCAATGCACTCAGAGCCGCCGTATTAGGCGCAAGCGATGGACTCGTCTCCA
>CAZSRN010000003.1:32763-33424 GCA_964609115.1 uncultured Veillonellaceae bacterium
AATTTCAACCTGATCATGGGTGTTGCCGGAGCAGATCTTGCCACTTCCCAAATTCTCCTCACCGGTGGAGCCGGATTACTTGCCGGAGCGATCTCCATGGCGCTGGGTGAATGGATCTCCGTTCAAAGTTCACGGGAACTCTATGAGCGCCAGATAGCGATAGAAAAAGCAGAAATTGCTGCAACTCCCGAAGACGAAGTGGAGGAACTGGTCCTGATTTATGAAGCGCGCGGGTTGGATTCTGCGACAGCTCTGGCCGCCGCGCAAGGAATCATGAACAACCCGGATACCGCGATTGATGCCCTATCTCGCGAAGAACTCGGAATTGATCCGGACGATCTGGGCGGCTCGGCGTTTACCGCTGCTATTACTTCTTTTGCTTTGTTCGGTGTTGGCGCAATCATCCCTCTCATTCCCTACCTGTTTCTTGACGGTTGGGCCGCGACTGTTTGCAGCGCCGCCGCCAGCGGGCTGGGGCTTTTCGGCACCGGAGCCCTGATCTCGTTTTTCACTGGACAATCCATGCTGCGAAACGGTCTTCGCCAGACGCTCTTCGGTCTGGCCGCCGCTGCGGCAACCTACTTGATTGGAAAAGCAGTGGGCGTATCCCTGATGGGATAGCCCATTCAAATGGATCATTGCACAAAAGGCTCCGGAACGA
>CAZSRN010000003.1:33434-42330 GCA_964609115.1 uncultured Veillonellaceae bacterium
CGCCAGCACCGCCGACAATACGCCGGGAAAGCGGGCTTCCAATTCATCACGCCGAAGCGAAACAAAACGATGTGTCCCTTCCAACCGCACCTGAATTATCCCGGATTCGCGCAACACCCGAAAATGATGTGACATGGTGGACTTTGCGACCAGCGTGTCAAATCCCCTGCAACAACACTCTTCTCTTGTTTTCGCAAGGTTTTTTACGATGTCCAGTCGGGTCGGATCGCTCAGTGCGTAGAGCAATGCAGATAATTTAATTTGTTCAGGCAATGGATGATGCAACGTTTTCATGACTTGAATTATATCAATCTTTGTGATATCCTGCAATTGGTTTTATTGTTCTATTGTTTTCGAACTATACTACAAGTAAAAAAAGGAGGCGTTTATTACGATTATTGACAGCCACGCCCACGTTGTACTTCCTTTTCCCCGCCAACTGGAGCTCATGGATGAAGGCGGCATCGACAAAACCATTTTGTTTTCTACGGTCATCCATCCAGAAACGGCTACCGATCTGGCAACATTTGAAAAAGAAATGGCAACTCTGGATGATATCCTTGCCGGTCGAAAAAATCCATTGCAGGAACGAATAAAATCCATTGAGGAGCTTGCCCGGGCAGTTTCGCTCCATCCCTCCCGGTACATTGGCTTTGGTTCGATACCACAGGGACTGGCCTTACAGGATTGCCGCACTTGGATTGAGCAGCACATTCTCGCCCATCAGTTTAAAGGCATTGGCGAACTGGCTCCAGGTACAGGGCAAATTGATGGTCTGGAACCTGTTTTTGCCGCATCGGTTGAATTAGGGCCTTTGCCATTATGGGTCCATACTTTTTTCCCATTGACGTTCGACGATATTCAAAAACTGATTGGCCTTTCGGCGCGGTATCCATCCGTTCCGCTGATTCTCGGCCATATGGGCGGAGTATATTGGCGGCAAACGCTAAAGCTCGTCAAAGATTTGCCCCAAGTTTATCTTGACCTGTCGGCAACATTTACAACGATCGCTCCGGCCCTTGTTGCCCGCGAACTCCCGGAACGCACTTTGTTTGCTTCTGATGCGCCCTACACCTCGCCATTGGCTGCCCGGGAGCTACTGGAACGCGCCATACCGGACAAGGCTGTCCGTGAAAGAGTTTTTGGCCTCAACATTGCTGATTTATTAAAATTATAAGGAGTGGCCCCGAAGTTTTCACCGGCCCTTTCAATTTTGTACTACAATCGTCCCGGCGATCCGGTCGTGCAAACACCTTCTGGAAGCAGCAAATATGCACAACGTATCGATCAGGTGATAAAACGGAATGAGTCCAATCAATCCGTTGACCAGAACCCGCAAAACAACGTTGGTTAAAAATCCGCCATTTGTTCCATCCTTGCTGCGAACAATCCGTATGTTAACCAACTTTTTTCCGATCGTCTGCCCATTCGTTGTTAGAAGTACGGCTTGCAGTACAAAATACGCAAACACAAACAGTCCCAGCAAAATCGATACAATCTCCGGTATGGTTTGCTTGTCGGGAAACATTTTGACTACAAGAAGCGTAGGAAGTATTACCGGCAAAACATCAATGATGGCCGCCTTCAAGCGTTGCCCGCGACTCGCAGGCGCCCTGTCCCCACTTTGAACATCCAACAAAATCTCAACCTCACTCCCATATTTTCTTACATTTTCTTTTCCAAAACATTCACCGCAACGATTTACAACGATCATTAATTCGCTGCGGAATGCCGAAACCCTTCTCAAGGGTAAAAGAAAGAGGGTCTGTTGCAGGTTACTGCAACAGACCCTCTTTCTTCACAGCACGATTCTTTTAAAATACCGCCAGGGATTCATCTCGAATGTCGCCGATAAACATGTGCCCGGGGGCGTGAGTAATCATCAATTCCGGCTTGACCGCCATCGCCACCGCCTGGGGAGTCACTCCGCAAGCCCAGAATACAGGAATTTCTCCGGGATGGATGGTAACCGAATCACCAAAATCCGGCTTATTGACATCCGCAATACCAATGGCCTTCGGGTCGCCCATGTGAATCGGAGCTCCATGAACTCCCGGGAACCGTGAAGTCACCTGCGTCGCACGAATCGCCAGTTCCGGACGCATCGGACGCATGCTGACTACCGTCGGTCCATGAAAAAAACCGGCCGGTCGGCACGCAATGTTGGTAATATACATCGGCACATTCCGTTCTTCCTCAATGTGGCGAACCGGAACCTCCGCATTCAACAGCGCCGTTTCAAACGTAAAGCTGCAACCGAGCAAAAAAGCCACCAGATCATCCCGCCAATATTGGGCAACGTCCGTTGGTTCATCCACCAGCTCCCCGTTTTTCCACACCCTGTATTGGGGAATATCATACCGAAGATCCGCTCCCGGTGCTAAAAAATGCGGTTCCGCCGATCCAACATCCGTCACGTCCAACACAGGGCAGGGTTTCGGATTTCGTTGACAAAACAACAAAAAGTCATAGGCCAGATTCTTCGGCACAACGGCCATATTCGCCTGTACATAGCCATGACAAAGGCCGGCCGTCGGTTGGACAAGCTTACCGTTTCGGATCATTTCGCGCACTTTGCCGGGAGATTCATTCATCAATGATTTCACGGTAAAACCTCCATTTTACAGGTTTCGTTTAAAATATTGCTGTACCGCTTCCTGCATGAGCTGTACAATTGCCAGCTGAATTTCCATCGGGGACCCGTCGACACTGCCGCAAATCTCACCGTATATTGCATCGTGGAATCCTGCCGAAATAGTCGCTTTCAGGATGCGCTGCTCCCGGTCCTTGTCCGGCAGAGCTTCCGGCATGCCCGAAATAGCTGCCAGCATCGCAGCCAAGGCATAGGCTCCCCAGTTGCTGACCGCCGCCGTCATGACGAGGTCAACCGGAGTAGCCGGCGCAATGCCGCCTCCGCAGCCGCAGGCGCATTCGCGACCAAAAGGCACCGCTTGTCGGACGCAGTCCGCAATATTCGCCATGCCGATCTCATTGCCGCCGTCACCAATTCCCAGAGCCCAAATCCCCTTTTGGGCCGCCAACTTAAACACAGCATCCAGTTTGGCCTGCGAGGCGTTCGTGTCTTTGCCGGCCATATTATGAATGATGCCTTTTTCATTCATTCCGCCCCGTTCCAACGCAATACAGGCTGTGGGCGAAAATTCGCCGATCAAGCGGTCGGCTTCTTTTTCCGCGCTTGCCCAGTCCCCCGGAAACGGCAGAACAGACAGCGTTAACAATTTATTCATGGAAATCGAATAATGCAGATGCTCCGGATCTACGCATTGAAAACCTGAAGCCCTGGCCAGGCGGGCCGTTCCCTCCACCAGACAGGCATCCGTCAAAATGATGGGACGCGCCTTGCATACCAACCGCAGGGCGCGGGCTAGAGCAATAGCTCCCGGAGGGCCGTCTGTTTCGCCATGTCCAGGATCAACAAGCGGTTGGTCCACCCAACCCGTCGCAATAAATACGGCATCGCCCGGACAAACTTTCATCAACAAGCCTTTTGCCGCGTTCAAAACCAGCGGAGCCCCATGTTTTTCGACAGCAGCAGCATACAAATCGTCAATGACGCATCGGGAAGCAATATCCATGGTCATCAGACGATCCAGCCGGGTAGCGAGGGCACGGAATTCTTTTAATTCGTTTGACATTTTTTCCTCCCAAACTTACCATGCCGCCACAGAAAAAGCACGTTATCCGCAGGCAGACAGGCATTTTATTTTATTCAGACAAAAACAGCCTTCACAGAATCTCGCCCTGTAAAGGCTTCATTGCCTTAACGCACTTAGTTTTTGTACTTTTTTGATTATATCACCAACATTCGCCCCTGTAAACCTACCATCCTATATATGCTATTTTTTGTTATTTGCCGATTTTGCAACATTACACCGCAGGAAGACGCTGGTTTTTATTGAATTAATAGAAGGGACAAAAAACAAGAGGTGAAAGTGATTGTTCAAGTTTATCCACTGTGCCGACCTCCATCTGGACAGCCCCTTGCGGGGTCTTGCCGTGAATACAAACGCCCCGGAAGATCAACTCCGGTCCGCCACGCGACGGGCGCTGGAAAATTTAGTGACTTTGAGTATTCGGGAAAAAATCCGCTTTTTGCTGATTGCCGGCGACATTTTTGATGGGGACTGGCAAGACTACAATACGGGTCTTTTCTTTAATGCCTGCATGGGCCGATTGAATACCGCAGGCATTCCAGTGTACCGAATATCCGGCAATCATGACGCCGCCGGCACGATCACCCGAAATCTTGTTGATCCGCCGAATGTATTCCGCTTTTCGGTTGACCACCCTGAGACAAAAATCATCGAAGAGCTCAAAGTCGCAATACATGGACAGGGCTTCAAAGACAGAGCGGTCCATGAAGATTTGACTCCCCTGTATCCTCTTCCGCTGCCGGGTTATCTGAACATAGGACTCCTGCACACGTCCGTGCAAGGGCAGGTTGGACACGATCCTTATGCACCCTGCCGTCTTTACGACCTGGAAGCCAAAGGCTACGATTACTGGGCTCTTGGCCATATACACCTGCGTCAGGTATTGAAAGAAAAGCCTTATATTGTATACCCCGGCAACATTCAGGGACGCCATATCGGTGAAACAGGCGCCAAAGGCTGCACGCTTGTCACAGTGAACGACGGCGCCGTCTCTTCCGTGGAACATCAGGACCTGGACGTGCTTAGATGGATCGAGTGCACGATAAATCTCGAAGGAGCCAAAAGCGACGATGATTTCTATAACCGCGTTGCCGCTGCAACAAGCGGCTGGGTCGAAAAGAACACCGGGCTTTCGTTGGTGATCCGTTTTACAATTACCGGACAAACCGAACTGCACGGAAAAATTCTGGCGCGTCCCGCCTATTATCGCGCAGAGATGGAAAACGCCGTCAACAATATTCCGTCAGCGCAAATCTGGTTTGAAAAAATACTGTTTAAAACGCAGCCGCTTCCCGCCGCTCAACTGGCCTCCCACCCGAGCGACGCCGAGGTTGCCCTGGATCAAACCCTGACGGCCCTCTCCTCCGACAAAAACTTTTTACAGGATGTTCTCTCTCAGGCGCAATCGCTGCAACTGAAACTTGGCGGCCAAAATCAAAAGCTTGGCCTAACCCGGATGGAAGCAGCCGCTGATGTGCAAAAACTGTTGCAGGATGCCAAAGATCTGCTGACGGAAATGATGGCAGAAGGGAGCGGCATCGAATGAGACTGCGAAGCATCGGTATACAGTCTGTCCTCCACTATGAGAATGCCGCGCTTGATTTGGGCGAATCCACGCCTGCGCTGCATATCTTGTATGGACCGAATGAAGCGGGCAAGAGCACTCTTCTTAACCTGATACTGGATATTTTGTTTGGCGGAACGATCGAAGAAGATTTCCGCTCTTATTATGACGCAAGATCACGTATCGGAGCTGTTCTCGAAAACCAAACCGGCGACGGTTTAGCGATTCAGCGCAAAAAATATTACAGCAGCATGGTGTTGTCTGATACTGCGGACACCCCGGAGAACGTGATCGCGCAGGAATTGAACCGTTGTCTGGATGGCTATCCCCGTGAAAAATTCATGTTGGTGTTTGGTTTCGATCACAAACGCTTACGCGAAGGCGGTCACAGTCTCCTGCGTTCCGGCGGTCAGGCGGAAGTGTCGCTGTTCGAAGCCGGTGGCGGCATTCAGCATTTGCAGAATCTGCTCAACCAGCTAAAAACCCGCTCCGGCGAGTTGCTCGAACCCAGCTTTGCCAAGCGCTCAAGCAAACGGATCAACAAAGCCTGGCGGGACTATCTCTCGACGGAAGAATCCATACGCACGAGCAGTCTGCGAAGCGACGTCTGGTTACGGCAGCGGGATGAACTCGCGCTGCTGCGGCAACAAATCCGGGAGCAGGAAGCAAAACGGCAAGGCAAGCAAAGTGAACAGAAAAAATTGGAACGAATCGGCCGTGTACGAAATTTGCTGGCCGGTCTGCACAACATTCACGCCGAGATTTCCGCCTTGGGCAATGTCACATGCTTGCCCGGCGATCTGGATCAGAGAATCCCGCAGCTCATGCAAAAACACAGTACCGTCAAAAACGTACTGGATCGTCTCGCGTCAGAACAGCAACGTCAGGCTGAACTTCTCGGCAAAATTTTGCCGGACCCAGCCGCGCTGGAACAAGAACCGGAGATCAGCGCACTCAACGAAGGCTTGCAGCAATACGAGGCTTTTCATTCCAAGGACCTGCCTGCGCTGGAAAGCAAGCTGCAAAACCATTACCGGGCAATCGAAGAAATGTTGAAGTCCATTGCCCCAGAGCTCCCCGTCGGAAGCATCGGGCAACTGCGAATTCAGCATGTGGATGAAATCAGAATCCCCCAACTGGCCGAAGCTGTCAGGACCGCCCGTTCCGCCTTGCAAAACGAACAAACTGCGTACGATGATTTGATCGCAGACCAGGAAAAACTGGCGCAAGAGCTGGACACTTTGGGGGTCCGCCCTGATATTTCCGGGCTAAAACAAACGATTCGTTTCATCCGCGAACAAGGCAATCTGGAAGAAGAAATCAGCAAAACCGCCGACGACTTAGCGCAAAGACAGCAGACGCTTTCAGCGCAATTAAAGCGACAAAAGTTATGGCCAGGCTCGGCCGAGCAACTCGGTGAACTTCAGATTCCCAGCGACAGTACGGTAGATGAGTATGCCCGGTCTTGGCAAAACCTGCAGCAAAAAAGCAATGACTGTGCGCGCGATCTCACAAAAGCAACCCATAAATTGACCGACTACAAGAACGAGTTGGCGCAAGCGGAACTTGGCTGCCATATACCCGATGAAGCAGAATTGCAGGAAACCAGGGCATGGCGGAGTAAAGGCTGGACCTTGGTGAAACGAGCTTGGCGGGAAGGGTTGCCTGAAACAGCAGATGAAGTCCGTTTATTTGCGGGAAATCTCCCCCTCTCGGACGCCTTTGAAACTGCCATGGAAACCGCCGACAGCACAGCCGATTTGATGCGGCAAAACTCGGAGCAATCGGCTCGCCGGGCTCATCTGCAACTTTTGCAGGAACAGACGATTCAGGAACTAAATCAGTTGCAAAAAAATCAGACGCTACTGGAAGAAGAATGCGCTCAGTTCTCCCGGCGTTGGAATGCGGAATGGCAACCCTGCGGAATTCTGCCCTTGTCGCCCGCCGAAATGAAAGACTGGATTGCCGGTTATCATAAACCCTGCCTTGCCTCACTGGACCAAATTGCTTCGCTGGCGCATTCCCTCTCGACGCTTGCCGAAAAGAAAGACGCCTGTCTTCATGAGTTATATGCTGCCGCAACAATCAGCCAGTGCCAACCTCCGTCCAATCTGAATCTCAGATTGTTACTGGCATTTTGCGAGCAACATGTGTCGAGTGTGGAAGAAACGGAGCGGACTTATGACTCTTGTGTAAAACTGCTTCAGGAAAACAAACAGAAACAGGAAACGAAGCAACGTTCGCTAAAAGAGAAGCGGCAGCAATGCGCCGACTGCGAAACAAAATGGCAGGAATTGCGAACTCGCTACTCCAATCTGCCCCAAGAAGTTGAATACGCCAGCATCTATTTGAGTCACCTCAAGGATTTGTTCACTGCGGTTAAGGACTGGCAAGATACTCAGTCGGAGATCAAAAACAAATCGGAGACCTGTAAGTTTTTTGAACAAAAGGCTGCGGAACTTGCGGCAGTCCTCCATGTAAAAATTGAGCCCTCACTGGCCCAATGGGTACGCCGCCTGCGTGACAGGCTGGATGCTGCAAAAGCCGCAAAAAACGAGCAACGGGTGATCCAGACTGAAATGGAACGCATTGCCGAAGAAACCCGGGGAAACACGCTGGACCTTGCCGAAAATGATCAAGAACTCAAAATGTATCAGCTGAAGTATGGCTGCGAGGATATAGACAGCCTGACCCGCCTGGTCGATTCTTCCTTAACCCTCAAAGAGTTAAAGCAAAAATATGAAGTTCAGCAGCAATCCGTCATTCAAGTGGGCGACGGACTGTCCCTTGAAGCGCTGGAAAAGGAAGTCGCTGAAAGCGTTAATCCCGATGCACTCCCGGCTCAATTGGATCAACTGGCCGAGGAAACCCAAACGCTTTCTCAATTACTGGACGAATCCAAACAGCGTCTCGCATTGCTGGAAAGGGATTTTAGCCAACTGGACGGCAGCAACGACGACGCTGCGGCCAATGCACAAAAAGCCGAACAGTACCTCGCTGAAGTGGACTGCCTGTGGAATGAATATTTGCGGGTGGATTTGGCCCAACGTTTATTGGAACGAACCATTTATGATTTTCGCGAACAGAACCAGTATTCGGTCATACGACGTGCGAGCACCTTCTTTCGTCGTTTGACGCTGGGCAGATACAAGGAGCTGATTGTGGACCATGATGGAGATACGCCGTATCTTGAGGCTATTCATACCGACAATATCAAACGTCGGGTCCATCAGATGAGCGACGGAACCCGGGACCAACTATTTTTTGCCCTCCGCTTGGCATTTGTCGAACAACATCTGGAAAAATCCGCCGTCCGTTTGCCGCTGATTATGGATGACATTCTGGTGAATTTTGACGATCAGCGCACTGCCGCAGCGCTGGAAATACTCCACGAACTGGCGGGCAAAACACAAATCCTGTACTTCACCCATCACCGTTCGGTTGTTGATACGGCCAGAGCCCTGGCCGCCGACAGCAGCGTCCGCATCCACGATTTAGCAAACTTTGCCGGTTAAAGAGGAACACCCTACTTTTGCCACCGTTTATTGAGCGAGCACTATTGACAGACATCTTTCTCCTGCGCTATAATAACATTCGTTGATGACGTGGGGGTATAGCTCAGCTGGGAGAGCGCTTGAATGGCATTCAAGAGGTCGCC